>NZ_JBNHHB010000183.1:0-10251 GCF_059091905.1 Arthrobacter sp. Dra40 | reverse complement strand
GATGGCGGGGCCTTCCCGCGTTAAGAGGCGCGGTTCGTTAGTGGACTCACAGCCTGGATGGCTCTGACTGCGAGGAGGCGAACAGTCTGCTGCACTAGAATGGATCGATGGTATGGGCGCGCCACGAAAATCTGCGCCCGACACAAGACAACGTTTATAGAGATTTTGATGGCTGTGGTTGGTTCGATCGACTTGGCCCGCACTGAGAGGAGTTCCGGCATGGCTGATTTCCGGGGTCGTGAAGGACGAGACGACAGGGGTGCAGGCCGAGGCAACTATGGCAATCGGTCGGGTGCTGACCGCTCCAAGCAGGGCGGACAGCGCAGCCGCCCCGCCAACCAGGACCCGAGCAGCAGCGGCCGAAGTAGCGCCGCAGGATCCCGTTCACGCGACGATCGTCCTCGTCAGGATAGCGGGGAGCGCCAGCAGTATGGTGAGCGTCGTGACTTCGGTGATCGGCCGCGTCCGGAGCGTGGTGAGCGTCGCGATTTTGGTGACCGCCGTCCGGAGGGTGATCGGCCGCGTCCGGAGCGTGGTGAGCGTCGCGATTTTGGTGACCGCCGTGCGCAGGGTGATCGGCCGCGTCCGGAGCGTGGTGAGCGTCGCGATTTTGGTGACCGCCGTGCCCAGGGTGATCGGCCGCGTCCGGAGCGTGGTGAGCGTCGCGATTTCGGTGACCGCCGTGCCCAGGGTGATCGGCCGCGTACGGACCGTGACGGGCGCTCGTTCGACCGTCCCAGCGGCCCTCGTGAGCACAACGCCAATGACCTGCGCAGCGCCAACCGCGTGGATCGTCCCCGGTCGCCGGAGATTGACCCGGACGTTACCGGGGGAGAACTGGACCGCGTCACCCGCGCACAGCTGAGGACCTTGGAATCCAAGAACGCTGAGTGGGTCGCCAAACACCTGGTCATGGCAGGTCGTCTTCTCGACGAAGAGCCGGAGTTGGCTTTCCAGCACGCCCTGGCGGCCAGCCGCAGGGGTGGGCGCATGGCCCCGGTGCGCGAGGCAGTCGGCTTGACCGCATACGCGGCCGGTCACTACGGCGAAGCGCTGAGGGAGTTCCGCACATTCCGGCGGATTAGTGGTTCCAACGAGCACCTGCCGGTCATGGCCGACTGCGAACGCGGCCTTGGACGACCGGACAGGGCATTGGAACTGACTCGGTCGGAAGATGCCGAAACCCTGGACACGGCGGGCAAGGTGGAACTGGCTATTGTTGCTTCCGGAGCCCGCGCCGATCTGCAGCAGCACGATGCCGCGGTTGCAGCCTTGGAGATTCCGCAGCTGGACCGCAACCGAGCCTTCTCCTACAGCCCCCGGCTGTTCCGTGCTTATGCAGACGCCTTGGAAGCGGTTAACCGCGCCGAGGAAGCGCAGCAGTGGCGACGCCAGGCAGCAGTGGCCGAGAACGCTTTGGGTGTGGGAGATTTTGCTGAACCCGAGATCATTGACCTGGTCGGTGACGATATGGAAGCGGCCGAAGATCTGAGCCGATCCGAGTCCATTTCTCAATCACCGGCGCCTGGTGGCAATGACGCCAGGGTGCCAGCAGCCACGGCAGAGGCCGCGCCGGAAGAGGAAGAAAGCGGACCTGCCGACGGCTCGCCGGCCAGCACGCCCCCCGAGGCAGGAACAGCCCCCGCTTCGACCGCGACCGAAGAAGTGAATGCGTCCGATTCGCCGGCACGGGACAGCCTGGATGACGACAGCTGAGCCTCTGATCTCCGGCTATGACGCCTTGCTGTCCGACTTGGACGGGGTGGTCTATGCAGGGCAGCGGGCTATCCCCGGAGCCGCAGAGGCCTTGGAACGGCTTGCGGAAACCGGGACCGCATTGGGCTACATCACGAACAACGCCTCGCGCTCTTCTGAGCAGGTGGCCGCCCACTTGCGGGAGCTGGGCGCGCCGGCCACCGCCGATCAGGTCTTTGGGTCAGCCCGAGCCGGTGCGCTGATGCTTGCACGGCTCGTTGCTGCCGGTTCCAAGGTTCTGGTCACGGGCAGTCAGACGCTGGCGGATGAAACAGCAGCTCAGGGGTTTATCCCCGTTCGCTCTGCCCTCGAATCTCCGTCGGCTGTGATCCAGGGGTTTGATCCGGGACTGGGGTGGACGGATTTGGCTGAGGCGTCCTTCGCGGTAGCAGCGGGCGCAGTCTGGGTCGCCACCAACACCGACCTGACCATTCCCCGTGAGCGCGGTATCGCCCCCGGGAACGGATCGCTCGTGGCCGCCGTGCAAGCAGCGACGGGGGCGGTGCCTCTGGTCGCGGGCAAGCCCGAAGCAGGAATTTTCACGACGGCTGCGGCGGCCTTGGGCGCCAAGCAGCCGCTAGTGGTGGGGGACCGGCTCGATACGGACATTTTGGGCGGCAACAACGCCGGGATGGACACTGCCGTGGTCCTCACCGGCATTGACGGGGTGGAAGCTGTACTCGCCGCCCGTCCAGCCGAACGGCCACAGTACCTGCTGGGCAGCTTGGCCGAGTTGTACCGCCCGTATCCTGTCATCACCCGTGACGGGGCGGGGTTCCGCTGCGGCGAGGCGCTGGCTACAGTCACAAACGGGAAGCTGAACGTCTCCGGCAGCCGGCGCGATGTGGACACGTGGCGCGCTGCCTGTGCGGCCTGGTGGGACGCCCACCCTAGCCAGGCAGCAGAGCCTACACCTGGCCTTGTCGGCTGAACGCCGCTATTAGACTGATTCATGGTGGTGGGCACATCCGCCGATGCCAGGGAGGGAAGCTTGGACCAGCCAGAACCACGGGAGAGCGTGAACCAGACGGCGCCGCAGTGGCCGGCCCCCGGCGAGTCGACGGCCGACGAATCCGTCGACGGCATTATTTCCGAGCTGGCCCGCATTCCTGGGCTTCCTGTGCGCGGTCATCAGCAGCTATACCAGCAGATCCACGACGACCTGCTGGAAGACTTGGAAACCGAGGCTGATTGAGCCCGATGCCCAGATTGGACCAGGAGCTCGTCTCCCGGGGACTGGCACGGTCCCGCACCCACGCAGCCAAGCTCATCGCGTCCGGACGCGTCAGCCGTGCCGGAACAACCTTGACCAAGGCGTCGGCGGCGGTAGGCCCGGGCGACGAACTGGAGGTTGCGGCTGACGGAGGCCCTGACTACGTCAGCAGAGCCGGGCACAAACTGGCAGGCGCGCTGGAGGCCTTTCCGGCAGTGGATCCGACCGGGCTGCGCTGCCTGGATGCCGGAGCCTCGACCGGCGGCTTTACCGATGTGCTGCTGCGTGGGGGAGCGCGGGAGGTCGTCGCCGTCGACGTCGGACACGGCCAGCTCGTCGACCAGATCCGTTCGGACCGCAGAGTCAGGGTGTTCGAAGGCCTGAACGTCCGCTATCTGGACCCTGCGGAGATCGGTGGCTTGGTGGACCTGACCGTTGCGGATCTGTCGTTTATCTCCTTGACGATGGTCATCGAACCCCTGGCCAATGCCACCCGTCCTGCCGGGAATCTTCTGCTGATGGTCAAGCCGCAGTTCGAGGTGGGCCGCGAACGGCTGGCACGCACCGGCGTCGTGGGTTCTGACGCCGAACGCCACCGGGCGGTACGCAACGTTGTCTCGGCGGCCGTGGAAACGGGGCTGGACATCCGCGGACTGGCTGCGAGCCCGCTTGCCGGCCAGGACGGAAATATCGAGTATTTCCTGTGGATAAGCGTTCCGCCGGGTGTTCGGGAGCGCAGAACAGGTAGTGTGCTGACCGGGACGGTGGACGCAGCAATGGCCAACTTCCCGCAGGGAGCCGGGACACAGCCGGACCGACTGGACGAACCGAGAAGGCAGGAACCGGGAGTGGAGCGATGAGCCGGCGAATATTGGTGCTCGCGCACACCGGACGGGCAGATGCCATGGCGGCAGCCCAGGAAACGTGTGCCCAACTCCATTCGTCGGGCCTGGTGCCGGTCATGCGGAGGGAAGAAGTCGAACACATCCAGGAGACCTACGGCGACCTGGTTGTACCCACGGAGATCCTGGATGAGGACGTCAGCCTCGACGGTGTGGATCTGGGGATGGTGCTTGGCGGCGACGGTACCATCCTGCGCTCGGCTGAACTGGTCCGCGACTCGGACGTCCCGCTGCTCGGCGTCAACCTGGGACATGTCGGCTTCCTGGCCGAGAGCGAGCGGGCCGACCTGGCCCAGACGGTTCACTGGGTAGTCAACCGTGAATATGCGGTGGAAGAGCGTCTGACCATCGATGTCCAGGTGTGGCTGGACAAACGCAAGATCGGGCACACCTGGGCGCTGAACGAGGCGGCGGTGGAAAAAGGCGACCGGCAGCGGATGCTCGAAGTCGTCGTTGAAGTCGATGCACTGCCCATCAGCTCGTTCGGCTGCGACGGCGTGGTGATGGCCACTCCCACGGGATCGACCGCCTATGCCTTCTCCGCGGGCGGCCCGGTGGTGTGGCCTGAGGTGGAAGCCCTGCTGATGACGCCGATCAGCGCCCACGCGCTCTTCGCGAAGCCGCTGGTAGTCGCACCGGATTCCATCATGGCGGTGGAAGTCCTAAGCCGCAGCGAGGCCAATGGCGTGCTGTGGTGCGACGGCCGCCGCAGCCTGGAGTTGCCGCCGGGTTCAAGGATTGAAGTGACGCGCTCGGACAAGCCCGTCCGGCTGGCCCGCACCCGCCGTACGCCCTTCTCGGAGCGCCTGGTGCGCAAATTTGAACTGCCGACGTCGGGATGGCGCGGTCCTGTCAGCCCCTCCGAAGAACAGCCGCCAACCTCGTCGCTGCCCACCGTGCGCACGGTGGAACCGCGATATGCCCAGCCCAGCCGGGAGGAATCGAAATGATCGAGGAAATCCGGATCCGCAATCTGGGTGTCATCACCGAGGCCACGCTCCCGTTGGGACCTGGCCTGTCCGTTGTGACAGGCGAGACTGGGGCCGGCAAGACCATGGTGGTCACCGCCCTCGGCCTGCTGCTGGGAGCCCGCGCCGACGCCGGCGCGGTGCGCAGCGGCGCACCCAACGCGGTGACTGAGGCCGTCGTTCGGCTCGCCGCCGGCAGCCCTGCCTTGGATCGCGCGAGTGAAGCGGGGGCGGACATCGACGAGTTCGACGGCGGAGCAGAACTGATGCTTGCACGCACAGTGAACGCCGACGGTCGCAGCCGCGCGCACGTCGGCGGCCGCGGAGCCCCGGTGGGAACGCTGGCCGAGATCGGCGGTCACTTGGTGGCCGTTCACGGCCAGACAGACCAGCTCAGGCTTAAGAGCCAGCAGGCGCAGCGGGAGGCGCTGGACAAGTTCGCGGGAGAGGCCCTGTCGCAGGCCTTGTCCGCCTATGCAACGTCATTCGTACGCTGGAAGGAAGCCAGCGGTGAGCTGGAGGCACTGCGGACGGAAGCCCGCGAACGGCTGCGCGAAGCGGAGACGCTGCAGCTGGCCCTGGAAGAGATCGAAGGGCTGGATCCGCAGCCCGGCGAAGACGATGCGCTGAAGGCCGAAGCGGTGAAGCTGGCCAATGTCGAGGAACTTCGGGCGGCAGCCACCCTCGCGCATCAGGCACTGGTGGCTGAAGAGTTCACCGATTCGCCGGACGCGACGGCGTTGGTGGATTCGGCCAAGCGATCGCTGGAACAAGTGCAGGACGAAGATGCCGAACTGGGGCGGGCCGCGGCCCGGCTGGCCGAGGTCGGAATTATTCTCGCGGACGTGGCGGCGGAACTGGCCAGCTACGGCGCATCGCTGGACAGCGAAGGGCCGGGACGGCTGGAGGAAGTCGAGGCACGCCGCGCCGATCTGGCGCGGCTCGTGCGCAAGTACGCGCCCAGCATCGACGAAGTGCTCGAATGGGCCGCCCGGGCGAGCGCCCGGCTGGAGGAGCTGACTGACGATTCCAGCCGAATCGAGCGGCTGGAGGCAGAAATTGCCGAACTGGACTCGGCGCTGGCCGCCCAGTCCGGTGAGGTGACAGCACTGCGCCGGGACGCCGCCGCTGAACTCGGCCACCGGGTGGGCGCAGAACTTTCGGCGCTGGCCATGGCCGAAGCCGAGCTGGTGATCGACATCGAACCCGCACCCGCCCTCACGGTGCACGGCGCCGACATCATCACGTTCCTGCTCAAACCGCACCGGGGAGCCCCGCCACGGCCACTGGGCAAGGGCGCCTCCGGCGGCGAACTGTCCCGCGTGATGCTTGCCATCGAAGTGGTGCTGGCAGAGGTGGACCCAGTGCCCACCTTTGTCTTCGACGAAGTGGATGCCGGCGTTGGCGGTAAGGCAGCCGTGGAAATCGGCCGTCGCCTGGCCATGCTGGGGCGCTTCGTCCAGGTCATCGTGGTCACCCACTTGCCGCAGGTGGCGGCCTTCGCCGACCAGCACATCCGGGTGATCAAGACCTCCGGCGGGGACAACGGCGGCATGACTGCCAGCGATGTCCGCCTGCTCACCGACGAGGAGCGGGTGACCGAACTCGCCCGCATGCTTGCCGGCCAGGAGGAATCCCAATCCGCCCGCGCCCACGCCCAGGAACTGATCGACGGAGCGAGGGCGCTGTAGCATCGGCTACAGGTAGGACCAGCCCCGCCGCCGGCGGGGGAGCAGATGACCGGCGGGTGTGTCTTCGCACACTCGACAGAGGTCGGAGCGGCCTTGAGATCCGAGGCCGTTCAGAAAGGTGATAGGCTCGAATTCCGTGGTGCAGCGAACAAATTCCCGGTTTTCCAAGTCGTCCAAGACGACCAAACACATCTTCGTCACCGGCGGCGTGGCGTCCTCGCTTGGAAAGGGACTGACGGCTTCCAGCCTCGGCCACCTGCTCCGTGCGCGCGGCCTGTCCGTGACCATGCAGAAGCTTGATCCATATCTGAACGTGGATCCAGGCACAATGAATCCCTTCCAGCACGGTGAAGTCTTTGTCACCGATGACGGCGCCGAAACCGATCTCGACATCGGACACTACGAGCGGTTCCTGGACGAGAACCTGGACGGCTCGGCCAACGTCACTACCGGCCAGGTGTACTCCACCGTGATTGCCAAGGAACGCCGTGGCGAATACCTTGGCGACACGGTGCAGGTTATTCCTCACATCACCGACGAGATCAAGCGCCGCATGCGCCTGCCCTCCGAGCCCGTCGCCGGCAAAAAAGTGCCGGATGTGATTATCACCGAGATCGGCGGCACGGTGGGCGACATCGAGTCTCAGCCGTTCCTGGAATCGGCCCGCCAGGTCCGGCAGGACGTCGGACGCAACAACGTGTTCTTCCTGCATGTGTCGCTGGTGCCGTACATCGGCCCCTCGCAGGAACTGAAGACCAAGCCCACCCAGCATTCAGTCGCGGCACTGCGCTCGATCGGCATCCAGCCGGACGCGATCGTGATCCGCTCCGACCGCGAAGTCCCGGCCTCAATGCGGGAGAAGATCGGCCGGATGTGCGACGTGGACATCGACGCCGTCATCGGCTGCCCTGATGCGCCGAGCATCTACGACATCCCCAAGACGCTGCACTCCCAGAACCTGGACGCCTATATCGTCCAGCACCTTGACCTGAAGTTTAAGGACGTTAACTGGTCCAAGTGGGACCGGTTGCTGGAATCGGTCCACAACCCCAAGCACCACGTCGAGGTGGCGTTGGTGGGCAAATACATCGACCTTCCCGACGCCTACCTTTCTGTGACCGAAGCACTGCGCGCCGGCGGCTTCGCCAATCAGACCCGGGTGAAGATCCGTTGGGTGCCGTCGGACGACTGCGCCACCGACGAGGGAGCCGCCGCTGCGCTCAAGGGCGTGCACGCCATCTGCGTGCCCGGCGGCTTCGGTATCCGGGGGCTGGAGGGCAAACTCGGCGCGCTCAAGTTCGCCCGCGAGAAGAAGCTGCCCACCCTCGGCCTGTGCCTGGGCCTGCAGTCGATGGTCATGGAGTACGCCCGCAACATCGTGGGGCTGGAAGACGCATCGTCCACTGAGTTCGATCCGGACACCAAGCACCCGGTGATCGCCACGATGGCCGAGCAGCTGGACATCGTCGACGGCAAGGGCGATTTGGGTGGCACCATGCGTCTGGGCCTGTATGAGGCAGCGCTGCAGTCCGGCTCCGTGGTGGCTGAGACGTACGGCAGCACCAAGGTCAGCGAACGGCACCGCCACCGCTACGAAGTCAACAACGAATACCGTGACCAGCTGGCTGCGGCGGGCCTGGTGTTCTCCGGCACCTCGCCGGACGGCAAGCTGGTGGAGTTTGTTGAACTGCCCCGCGATGTGCACCCGTACTACGTGTCCACCCAGGCGCACCCGGAACTCAGTTCGCGCCCCACGCGCCCGCATCCGCTGTTCGCGGGCCTGATCGCGGCTGCCTTGGACCACGGCAAGGTCAAGACCCCGGTGAAGGCCGGGGCCTGACGTGCCGGTGCGCCCCGAACCCTTTGCCGACATCCCGGATCCGCGGCCCCTGGTCGACAGGCGTACGGTGTATCGCGGACGCATCTGGGACGTGGTCAGCGATACCTTCACCCTGGCCGAAGGCACGGGTGAGACCTTGGTGCGCGACTACATTGCCCATCCCGGTGCGGTAGCCGTCCTGGCGATGGACCCGGAGGGACGGGTCCTGCTGCTCAAGCAGTACCGGCAGCCCACCGGGATGTCGCTCTGGGAAATCCCGGCAGGTCTGCTGGACGTGGAGGGCGAGAACTTCGTGGAAGCGGCGGTTCGGGAGTTGGCCGAGGAAGCCGACCTGGTGGCTGCCCGTTGGAACGTGCTGGTTGATTTCTTCAATTCGCCCGGCTCCTCGAGCGAGGCGATCAGGATTTATTTGGCCCGCGACCTCACCGAAGTTCCAGAAGACCAGCGGCATCAGCGCACCGATGAGGAAGCGGAGATCGAACACCTTTGGGTGGATCTGGATGAGGCCGTGGACGCCGTGATGGCCGGGCGGCTGCACAATCCGTCGGCCGTGGCCGGGGTCCTCGCCGCCGCCAGGGCTGCCGCATCCGGCTTTGGCAACCTGCGCCCGGCAGATGCTCCGTGGCCCGAGCATCCCAGCCAGCGCCCGAACGGCGCCGCTGAAGCCGGCCGGCTCTAACCCGCCGTGGCGCCGCTGCAGTCCCCGTCAGCCCCAGGAGACGAATTCACCGCGACGGTGCTGGGCCGAGCCGCCGGTGACTACCTGCAGCATATGGCGGTGGAGCGCGGGCTGGCTGCCAACACGGTAGCGGCCTACCGCCGGGACCTTGGCCGCTACCTGCGCTTCCTGCAGGCACGCTCGATCAGCGAGCCGGGCACTGTCACCCGGCATGACGTGACGGCTTTCGCGCAAGCGATTTCCGACGGCGCCGACGGCGCCGCTGCATTGAGCGTGAGGTCCGCGGCGAGGACCATCGTGGCGGTGCGCGGCCTGCACAAGTTCTGGACGCTGGAGGGCATCACGGAGATCGACCCGGCCACGGACGTGCATCCGCCGCTGCCGGGAAAACGCCTGCCGAAGGCGATTTCCGTGGCCGATGTGACGCGGATCCTCGAGTCCGCAGGATCTGACACTCCCACCGGGCTGCGCGACCGGTCGCTCTTGGAATTCCTGTACGCGACGGGCGCGCGGATCAGCGAGGCGGTGGGCCTGGACGTCGACGACGTCAGCGTCGAACCGCAAGGCGACGGGCCCGCCGTCGTCCGTTTGTTCGGCAAAGGGTCCAAGGAACGGTTGGTGCCGCTGGGTTCCTATGCTGCCCAGGCGGCGGACGCCTATCTGGTCCGGGGACGCCCTGCCTTGGCGGCGAAGGGACACGGCACGCCGGCCCTGTTCCTGAACGCCCGCGGCGGACGCCTCAGCCGCCAAAGTGCCTGGACGATTCTGAAGACGGCCGCGGAGAAGGCCGGCATCACGCAGCCGGTCTCTCCACACACGTTGCGGCATTCGTTCGCCACCCACCTGCTCGAGGGCGGTGCTGACGTCAGGGTGGTGCAGGAGATGCTGGGCCACGCCTCCGTCACCACCACGCAGATCTACACGCTCGTCACCGCCGACACCCTGCGCGAGGTCTATGCCGCGGCGCATCCCCGTGCCCTCGGCTGAGGCCGCGACAGAGGTCTGCGCAGCCGTGGTGCCGGGCTAGACTCGCTGCCATGACCGTTGCCGTTGCCCTTTGCTTTCTGCTCCGGGAGGAATCCGGGCACAGCCATGTCCTGCTCGGCCGCAAGAAGACCGGCTTCGGCACCGGGAAGGTCGTGGGGGTCGGCGGCAAGGTGGAACCGGGGGAGCGCGACGAGGACGCAGCCTGCCGCGAGATGC
>NZ_JBNHHB010000182.1:0-10357 GCF_059091905.1 Arthrobacter sp. Dra40 | reverse complement strand
ACGCGGCGATCGTGGCGCAGGTGCCGTTCGTGGACGCCCTGACCTCCATCCTGGATCCGGACCTGCCGCTCTCCGCGCTGGAGTGGGAGGAATGGGGAAATCCGATCACCGACCCCGATGTCTACGCCTACATGAAGTCCTACTCCCCGTACGAGAACGTGCACCCGGCGGCCTACCCGAAGATCGCGGCGGTGACCAGCTTCAACGACACACGGGTGCTCTACGTCGAACCGGCCAAATGGGTGGCGGCCCTGCGGGAGACCGGAACCGGCCCTGATCCGATCGTGCTCAAGACCGAAATGGATGCCGGCCATGGCGGCGCGTCCGGTCGCTACGAGGCCTGGAAGGACCGGGCGTGGGATTACGCTTTCGCCCTCGATGCGATCGGCGGCACCGAGCCGGCCTAACGCCGGGCACGGCGGCGCTGTCCGCATCCGGGAGCGCCGCCCCACACCACCGACCGGCGCTGCCGCCGCCCTGGGTCCCGTCTTGACTTGGATCACAAATCAGGATTACCTAATGAACATTCGGTATTAAAAGCAAGGGGCCTTCATGACGGACATCGACGTCGACACTTCCCGCGAGAATCCGGCGGACAGCAACAACCTGCAGCCGGGAGAGCGACCGATGCATCCTGCCTTCGTCGATGACCAGGCCGCGCGCTGGATGGGCGTGGAAGTCCTGAAGGCGGAGTTTGGCGACGTCGTCATCCGGATGCGGCTGCGCGAGGAGATGCTCAACGGCTTCGGCATGGCGCAGGGCGGCATGGTGTTCGCCTTCGCCGACGTGGCTTTCGCGCTGGCCTGCAACGACCCCGACGGCGACGGCAGCACCATCACGGTGGCCTCCGGCGTCGACGTGAATTTCCTCAACCCGGGGTTTGCCGGCCGAGAGCTGACGGCCACCGCCCGGCTGGTCAACCAGACCGGGCGCAGCGGCCTGTATGACATCACCGTCACGCAGAAGAACCCGAAGGGTGACCCTGACGTCCTCCTCGAGTTCCGCGGCCGTTCCCGCACCGTTCCCAATCCCGCCCGCAAACCGGCCGCCCCCTGAGGCGCCTGCCTTCTACCGATTAGCACTGCCCACCCCGCATTAAAGGACCGTTCCATGACGACCACCACCGGTACGAAAGCCCGCAAGACAACTCCCGCCGCCGAGGACACCCTCGACCCCGAGGAGCTGATGAGCCGGGACGAACTGGAAGCGCTCCAGCTTCAGCGCCTGCAGCACACGGTTGCCTACGCCTATGAGCGCGTGCCGATGTACAAAAAGAAGTTCGACGACGCCGGTGTGCGCCCCGAGGACCTCAAGGAACTGTCCGACCTGGCCAAGTTCCCTTACACGGACAAGGAAGACCTGCGCCGGTCGTACCCCTTCGGCATGTTCGCCGTGCCGCAGGAGGAAGTCGCCCGAATCCATGCGTCCTCGGGCACCACCGGCCGCGCCACCGTGGTCGGCTACACCCGCCGCGACATCCAGAACTGGGAGACGCTGTTCGCCCGCTCCATCCGCGCTTCGGGCGTGAAGAAGGGCATGAAGGTCCACAACGCCTACGGCTACGGCCTCTTCACCGGCGGACTGGGCGCACACTACGGTGCGGAGAAGCTTGGCTGCACGGTGATCCCGATGTCCGGCGGACAGACCGAAAAGCAGATCCAGCTGATCCAGGACTTCGAACCGGATGCCATCCTCTGCACGCCCACCTACCTGCTGACCATCGTCGACGCGATGGAGCACGCCGGAGTGGACCCCAGGAAGACCTCGCTGAAGGTCGCCGTGCTGGGCGCGGAGCCGTGGACCGATGAGATGCGGCACGAGCTGGAGTCCAAGATGGACATCGACGCCTGCGACATCTACGGACTCTCCGAGGTCATGGGCCCGGGCGTGGCCGGCGAGTGTGTGGACTACAAGGACGGTTCCACTATCTGGGAGGACCACTTCCGGCCGGAAATCATCGACCCGCTCACCGACACCGTGCTGGCCGACGGCGAAGCAGGCGAACTGGTCTTCACCTCCCTGACCAAGGAAGCCATGCCGGTGATCCGTTACCGCACCCACGACCTCACCCGGCTGCTGCCCGGCACCGGCCGGCCGAACATGCGCCGCATCGGCCGGATCACCGGCCGCTCCGACGACATGATCATCCTGCGCGGCGTGAACCTCTTCCCCACCCAGATCGAGGAAATCGCCCTGCGCATCCCGGGCCTGAGTCCGCACTTCCAGTTGGAAATCACCCGGCCCAACCGGATGGACGAGCTCACGGTCAAGATCGAACGCCGCGAAGACTGCACCGCCGCCAAGGCCACCGAGGCGGCCCGCGAGCTGCAGCGCCAGATCAAGATCCACGTGGGCTCCAGCTGCAAGATCGTGGTCGCCGACCCCGGCAGCCTGGCCCGCTCCAGCGGCAAACTGCGCCGGGTCTATGACCTGCGCGACAACGCCTGAAGAAGCCGGTGAACGACGGCGGGTGCCCGGCTTGCCCAGGCACCCGCCGCCCGCTTTACTGACCTAACGGTCGTGGGAGAATGGAACAATGGCGAAGACAAAAACCCAGGAGACCGCCCGCCGCGGCCGCCCCGGCTACGACCAGCAGTCGGTGCTGAACGTGGCCGTTGGGGTCTTCAACAAGCATGGCTACGAGGCCACCTCCATGGGCATCCTGGCCGAGAACCTGGGCATCTCCAAGAGCGCTATCTACCACCACGTCCCGTCCAAGGGCGACCTGCTGCGACTGGCGCTGGAAGAAGCCCTCGGCAGCCTCGAAGCCGTGCTCGAAAACCCGTCCGCCTCCGCCGGCCGTGCCGATGACCGCCTGGAGTTCGTACTGCGCGGCACCGTCCAGGTTCTGTGCGACAAACTGCCCTACGTCACCCTGCTGCTGCGCCTGCGAGGCAACACAGAGATTGAACGCGATGCGCTGGACCGCCGTCGTACGTTCGACCACAAGGTCGCGGAACTGGTGGACGCAGCCCGTACGGAGGGCTCGGTGCGCGGAGACATCGACCCGAGAATCACGGCGCGGCTGCTGTTCGGCACCATCAACTCGATTGTTGAGTGGTACAAACCGGGTGGATCGCTCTCCCCGCAAAAGCTCGCCGATGACCTGATCGCCATGGTCTTCGACGGCCTGCACCTGCCTGCTGCGGCCCGCGTCATCGCCTGACGAAGGCTGCCGCCCGGCTCACTGCTTCCCCGCCCGCGTCACACCGCCCGGCTCACTGCTTCCCCGCCCCGCGCCACACCGCCCGGCCGGCTGCTCTGTTGCTGATGCACGGCCGCCGACCTCCTGCGTTGGCCCTGATCGAGGACTGACTTTTCCTCCTGCAGCTCTGGCTCAATTCGCGGTCCACCCCTGCTAGGCTGACCTCAACCAGTCGACGTTATGGGGACGTGATCGATATGGATGGGGTGTTCGAATGGGTCTCGGCGCTGAATATGGCGCTGACCCTCGCCGCCGTTGTTTTGTTTGCCTACCGCGTACCCTGGGCGTGGCTGCTGCCGGTCACCGCAACGGCTGTCCTGCTGGCCACCGGAATACCCGACGGACGGTTGAACACCAGCACCGTTTTCGTGCTGGCCGCCGCGCTTTACGGGCTGTGGAAATGGATTCAGTACCGGCGCGAAGGTTCCAGCGTGCCGCTCCGGCCGGCCCATGGCCGTGAATGGGGAATCGGCGCCGGCCTGTTGCTGCTGCTGTACCTGCTCAATGGCTTCGCCGGTGTCACCCCGGTAGCCGAGATCGGTCCGCTCTATTTGTTCAATGCCCTGCTGGCTGCTCTTCCAGCCGTCATGTACCTGGGCTTTGCGCACGGCATCACGCAGTCGTGGTGGCTGGGCACAGCGCTCTCGCTGGCAACCATGTTCCTCTCGGCCATCCAAGACGCCCCGGTCTGGTTCTCCCTGTATGGCGCGATCGCTGCCGGGCTCCAAATCTTCGGCTATTTGGCGTGGCAGGGTGCGTTGCGGCGGCCGGTGCGGAGCAAGCACCGGCTGGCGGCGGTGCGGCCACGCCACACCACCACTGAAGGTACTGGCGCAGCGGGCCGAGCCGTGTAAGCGCCACCACGGGAGGGCGGCGGGATGGACTGGATTATGGCGTTGAAGGTCTTGGATGGCTCGGCCGGCGCCATGGTCTCCATGGGCCACCTGCAGGCGCTGGTCGGCCTGCTCACGGTCTCCCTGTTCGGCCTGAGGTCCCGATGGGTCTGGACCGTACTGCTGATCCAGGAAGCGCTGGTTCTACTGCTGCTGCTCATTCCGGGTTTCCACGGCGGCAGCGCCGTCTTCGTCAACGCCTCAGTGGGTGTGGCGCTGCTGCTGCCCTGCTACGGCGCTTGGCGCTGGCGCGCGGCGGCCGCATCCCTTGGTCCGGCCGGGCAAGGCTCCGGGGTGCCGATCCGTCTGGCAACCGGCCGGGATTGGGGCCTGGCGGTGCTGGTCCTGGTCACGGCCACGTTCTTGTTCATGGCCAGTGACATTTACGGGGGATTCCCCTTGGAAGGCGGCCTGCTCACCGTCCTCGTGCTGCAGGCCCTCTATGCCGCGGTGCTGACGGTGGTGCATCTGGGCCTGGCGCACAGGATCTACGAGGCGTGGTGGTTGTGGCTGGCTTTCGCCGTGGTGCAACTTGCCACGTCGTTGGTGTTTCCCAGTCCGCCGACCTCGCAGCTGCTGAACGGCGCCACCGTGCTGGCGGTGCTGTTCGCGTGCTGGCGGTGGCACGCGGCGGTGTTCCCGCCGGTCCCCGGGGCGAAGGCCGCCGGGGACGCGGCAGGAGGAGCTCCGGCTACTTCTCCACCAGTGTGAGCACGTCGTAGGTCGCGACGATCTCGTCGTTCTGGTTGGTCAGCACGGCATCCCAGGCGACCTCGCCATACTCGTCCGTCTCGCGCGGAGTAATGCGCTTGGCGGTAAGGGTCACGCGGATCGAGTCACCGGCCGCAACAGGCGTGATGAAGCGCAGGTTCTCCAGACCGTAATTGGCCAGGACCGGCCCCGGTGCGGGCTCGACAAACAGCCCGGCGCCCCAGGCGAGCAGCAGGTAGCCGTGCGCCACGATGCCCGGGAAGAAGGGATTGGCCGCCGCCGCTTCGGGATTGGTGTGCGCGTAGAACGTGTCTCCCGTTTCGTTGGCGAACGCGGTGATGTCCTCGAGCGTGACCTGGCGCAGTTCCGAGCGCAGGGCATCGCCGATTTTCAGCTCGGCCAGGCTCTTGCGGAACGGGTGCACGGCGTCGAAGTTTTGGTCAGCTCCGGTATGCCACACACCTGTCACGGCGGTGAGCATGTTGGGAGACCCCTGGATGGCGGTGCGCTGCATGTGGTGCAGGACGGAGCGGATGCCGCCCAATTCCTCACCGCCACCGGCGCGTCCCGGTCCGCCGTGGATGAGGTGCGGCACCGGGGAGCCGTGTCCGGTCGATGTCTTGGCGTCCTCGCGGTTGAGCACCAGCACGCGGCCGTGGTGGGCTGCGATCCCCGTGACCAGCACGCGGGCGGTCTGGGGGTCATTGGTAGCCACCGTGGCGACCAGGGACCCCGAGCCCTTGGCTGCCAGCCGCACGGCATCGTCCAGATCCTCGTAGCCAATCACTGACGAGACCGGCCCGAAGGCTTCCAGCGAGTGCACGGCTTCGGCTTCCGCGTCCTTCCAGGTCAGGAGCACCGGCGACATGAAGGCACCCTCGGAGTCGCCCACGGTGCCGTCGGCACGCGTGACTTGCGGCGAATCGAGCGTGCCGTACGCCAACTCGCCCCCGGCATCGACCATGGCCTGGACCGCGGCGCGGACGTCCTTGAGCTGCTCCAGCGAGGCCAGCGCTCCCATGGTCACGCCTTCGGCCCTGGGATCACCGACCACCACGCGCTGCTCGATCCGGGCCCGCACGGCGTCGGCGACGTCCTGGATAAGGTCCCGGGGGACGATGGCCCGGCGGATCGAGGTGCACTTCTGCCCGGCCTTGGCGGTCATCTCGGTGACCAGCGACTTAATGTACGCCTCGAACTCAGGTGTCCCCGGCACCGCGTCGGGGCCAAGGATCGCTGCGTTGAGCGAGTCCGCCTCTGCGGTGAACCGGATGCCGCCCTCGGCCACGTTCGGGTGGGACTTCAGCAGGTTGGCGGTCGAGGCGGAGCCGGTGAAGGCGACCGCGTCGCGGTAGTCCAAGTGATCCAGCAGGTCGCGGGCCGAGCCGGAGACCAGCTGCAGCGAACCGGCCGGAAGGATGCCGGACTCAATGATCAGCTTCACTGCCTCGGCGGCGACGTAACCGGTGGGGGTGGCGGGCTTGACGATAGTCGGTACACCGGCGATGAAGGCCGGAGCGAATTTCTCCAGCATGCCCCACACCGGGAAGTTGAAGGCGTTGATCTGCACGGCCACGCCCGGGATCCGGGTATAGATGTGCTGGCCCATGAAGGAGCCGTCCTTGGAGAGCACCTCTGCCGGCCCGTCGACAACGACCTGGGAGTTCGGCAGTTCGCGCCGACCCTTGGAACCGAAGGTGAACAGCACGCCAATGCCGCCGTCAATATCGATCATGTTGTCGATCTTGGTGGCACCGGTCCGGTGCGAAACCTCGTACAGCGCCTCCCGCCGGGCGTTCAGGTACTGAGCCAGCTCCTTGAGCTTGAGCGCGCGCTGGTGGAACGTCAACTTGCCCAGTGAGGCTTGGCCGACCGAGCGGCCGTGGTCGACGGCGGCTGCGAGGTCCAACCCGTCCGTACTGACGCGGGCCAGCACATCGCCCGTGCTGGCGTCGCGCACCTCGGTGCCGGAAACATCGCCCTCGGGCGTCCACCAGGCATCCTGGATGTAGCTGGGAACAATTTCGACATCAACGGCGGTAGAGGTCATCGTTGACAGCCCTTTCTTTTCCCCCGGCCCGGTGCTGCGCACGATGGGAAGGGAAGATAAAATACTGAACGGTCGGTCGGTAACATATCTAGCCTACATGACCGTGGCCGGCGGCACAGCCCCTGTTGGCCGGCGCAGGCGGCGGCCTGGCGGCCGAAGCGGCGCCCGGCGGCCCGGCGGCCTACGCAGCGCCGGCGCCTTGCGGCTTTGCCGGGCGGAGCCCGGTACCGCCCGGCCCTGGGAATCACCTGAGCCGGCTCCGGAGCGCAGCGATGTCGACATGGGTCAGGCCGTGGCGGAGCAGGAACGGCTCCACCTCCAGCTGGGCCAGCACCTGCATCAGCGACCCGCGCATGTCCGCCACCCGCGCTTCGAGCTCGTCGCCGGCAACGTAGCGCTCCACCGGATGCGGATAGGGGCTGATCCGGTGCCAGTCGTTGATGCCGCGGATGCCCAGTTCGTGGGCGTCCGCAATCCGCTCGGCGGGCACGCCGGCGAGCTGGAGCAGCATCATGGAGACCATCCCCGTGCGGTCCCTGCCCGCGGAGCAATGGACGACGACGGCGCCCTCTGCGTGCGCCAAGGTGCGGAAGACCTCGGCGATTAGTTGCGGAAAAACCCGCACGTTGTCCAGGTAGAAACGCGGGTGGTTCATGTAGGGGGCGCTGATGGCAAACCCGGCATGCCCGGGCTCTTCGGTCGGCCGGTTCAGCACGATGAACTTATCCATGGCCGCGGGCGGCACCACCGGATCGGTCGGGCGGCGGGATCGCTCCCCGGGATTGCGCAGATCCACGATGGTGCGCACGCCGTCGTCGTACGCTTGCTGCCAGCCGGCGGCAGTGAGCCATTCCGCGCGGCCCATCCGGAAGATGTCCCCCGCCACCCGGCGGGCGTTGACCGCGCCTTCCCAGGCGACGGCACCGGCGGGGACAGAACCGGAGGGACCGGTGGGGACAGAACCGGAGGGACCGGAGGGGACAGCTCCGGCCGCGTCCGCCCGGCCGCTCATTCCGGCCGCTCCTTCCGCACGGTTACTTCTCCCAGTCGAAGAAGCCTTTGCCGGACTTGCGGCCCAATTCGCCGCGGGCGACCTTGTCGCGCAGGATCTGCGGCGGGGCAAACCGCTCCCCGAGCGTCGAGTGCAGGTACTCGGCGATGCCCAGACGGACGTCGAGTCCCACGATGTCCGTGGTCTTGAGCGGACCCACCGGGTGCTTGTAGCCCAGCACCATGGCAGCATCAATGTCTTCCGCCGATGCCACGCCTTCCTCGACCATGCGCATGGCTTCCAACGCGATGGCCACGCCCAGTCGCGAGGAGGCGAACCCCGGAGCGTCGTTGACGACGACGGCGGTCTTCTTCAGTGCCTCGACCCAGCTCCTGGAGGCGGCCGCCAGCTCCTCGGACGTCTGGGGAGCCAACACCACTTCCACCAATTGCGAGGCGGGAACGGGGTTGAAGAAATGCAGGCCGCAGAAGTTCGCCGGGCGCTGCAATTGGTCCGCAAGCTTGGTGATCGACAGCGATGAGGTGTTCGTCGCCAGCCAGGCCGTGGGTGCCAGTTGCGCTTCGACGGCCTTCAGCGCGGTGGACTTCAGCTCGAAATCCTCCGGCACGGCTTCCACGACCAGTCCGCACGAAGCAAATGAGCCGTAGTCGGTGGAAACGGCCAGCCGCGCCGTGAGCGCCCCCAGCGACTCCTCCGTGGTGCCTCGCTCCACGCTCTTGGCCAGCGCAGAGGCCACCCGCTCACGCGCGGCCTCTGCGGCAGCCTCGTCGCGCTCGACGACGACGACGTCGGCGCCCGCTGTCAGGAATGCGTGGGCAATGCCGGCGCCCATGCGGCCGCCACCAAGCACGCCTACGTTATTCGGAATAGTCTGCACAGTTCATCTCCCTTACTTGGATTCCTGGTGCTGGGCTGCGCTCCTCGCGGCGCTCCTGGCGGCGCTCCTGGCGGCGCTCTTATCCAAAAATGCCTGCATCCGGTCGAATTTGGCCTGCGACTCGAACAGTATGCCTTGCGCGATGGTGTCGATCACGGGGTGCGCCTCACGCGGGGTGTGGAACACGGATTTGGTGATGCGCACCGCCAGCGGATCCTGCCTGGCGATCCGGTCCGCCAGCGCGTGCGCGGCGTCGATGAGTCCGCCGGGCTCGTGGATCTCGGTGATCAGACGGGCTGCCAGCGCCTCGTCGGCGTTGAGGATGCGCCCGGCCAGCAGGATCTCCTTGGCCAGTGGCTCGCCGACCAGTTCCTTGAGGCGCCAGGTGGCGCCGGCGGCCGCCATGATGCCCAGGCCTGTCTCGGGCTGGCCGATCTTCACTGAGGGGGTGGCAATCCGGAAGTCGGCAGCGTAGGCCAGTTCCGCTCCCCCGCCAAGGGCAAAGCCATCGAGGGCGGCGATGACCGGCATCGGCAGCCGCGCAATGCGGTGGAAGACCGTGGAGTTGATGCCGGCCAAGGCATCATCACGACGGCGTTCACGCAATTGGGAGATGTCCGCGCCGGAGGCGAAGATTCCCTTGCCGTTGACCTCGGTGCCGGACAGAATCAGGATCCGCGGTTCGCGTTCCAGAACAGCACACACGGCGTGCAGTTCGTCCACCATTGTCTGGTCGATTGCGTTGCGGACTTCCGGCCGGTTCAGCGTCAGATGGACGCGGTCCTCCCGCTCGCCCACCCGCAACGTAGTGAAGGAGTAGTCGTCGAAGAGCATCAGACCCGCTCAACGATCATCGAGGTGCCCTGGCCCACGCCCACGCACATGGTGGCCAGGCCGCGCTGTGCGCCTTCGCGCTCCATCCGGCCCAGCAGGGTCACCACCAGGCGGGAGCCGCTGGACCCGAGCGGGTGTCCCAAGGCGATGGCACCGCCGTCGTTGTTCACAATGCTTTGGTCCAGCTTCAGGTCCCGCAGAACCGCCAGCGACTGGGTGGCGAAGGCTTCGTTGAGCTCGACGGCGCCGAGATCGTCTACGCTCCAGCCCGCGCGGTCCAGCACCTTGCGGGTGGCCGGCACCGGCCCGATGCCCATGACTTCCGGTGCGACGCCGGCCGACGCGCCGTCGACAATGCGGGCGCGCGGGGTGAGGCCGAACTTGTTGATGGCGGCTTCGGAGGCAATCACAATGGCCGAGGCGCCGTCGTTGAGCGAACTGGAGTTGCCGGCAGTCACCACGCCGTCCGGCTTGATGATGGAGCGCAGTCCTGCCAGCACCTCCATGGTGGTGCCGGCACGCGGCCCCTCATCGGTGTCGACGACGGTGTCGCCCTTGCGCCCCTTGACCGTCACCGGGACGATTTCCTCCTTGAGCCGGCCCGCCTCGATGGCTGCGATGGCACGCTCGTGGGACTGAACTGCGAATGCGTCGGCGTCTTCCCGGGAAATGCCGTAGACGTCGGCGACTTCCTCTGCGGTCTCCGGCATGGAATAGGTCATCTTGCCGCCGCGGCTGAGGTCCCCCTTGGCGAAGCGCTGGTTGACGAAGCGCC
>NZ_JBNHHB010000181.1:0-10399 GCF_059091905.1 Arthrobacter sp. Dra40 | reverse complement strand
TTCCTTTTTCAGGGGTTAAGATGGTTGGCATGAGTCTTCCCCCGGATCCTTTCGAAAACGACCCCCGCGCGCCGCAGACCCCGGGCGGGTCCACCGCGACGATCGAGCGTGAAGAACTCCGCGAAGAGCTTGAGCCAGGCGACCGCGACCGCTTTGCGCACTATGTCCGCAAGGAAAAGATCATGGAGTCGGCGCTGTCCGGCGAACCGGTGATCGCCCTGTGCGGCAAGGTCTGGGTGCCCGGTCGCGATCCGAACAAGTTCCCCGTCTGCCCCGACTGCAAGGCCATTTACGAAGGCCTGCGCCCCGGCGGCGACGATTCCGGCAAGAAGAAGTAGCCGCTCCCACTTATCCGAAGCGGGCCCTTTCGGCGCCCGCTTCGCTTTCGCCTGCCTGCAAAGAAAGTTAGTCCTGGTTCCTTGATGACCGAATCCACTGCCGTCCGCGCGCCCGGCGCGATGTCGGCTGCCTACCGGCCGCTGACGCTGGGATTGCTGGCAGTGATTACGCTGGCGGCCTTCGAGGCGGTGGCGGTGGCGACGGCGATGCCGGTGGTCGCGGCGGATCTGGAGGGCAAGTCCGCGTACGGGCTGGCCTTCTCCATGTTCTTGACCGCCTCGCTGCTGGCCAGCGTGGTGGCCGGCGTCTGGTGCGACGCCAAGGGCCCGCGCCCGGCGCTGGGGGCGGGGCTGGTGCTGATGGTTGCCGGCCTGGTGCTGTCCGGCGTGGCCGGAGAATTCTGGATTTTCACCGCCGGCCGGGCCGTCGCCGGGCTGGGCGGCGGCTTCGCCATCGTGGCCGTCTATGTGATCATCGGGCAGGTCTATCCGCAGCGGATGCAGCCGGTGGTGTTCGGCTGGCTGGCCGCGGCCTGGGTGGTTCCCTCGCTGGTGGGGCCGCTGGCCGCCGGCGTGGTCGCCGAGTACATTTCCTGGCGCCTGGTGTTCTACGGCGTGGCGCCCATTTTCCTGCTGGCCGTGCTGGTCATCTGGCCGCGGACCCGGAGCGTGGGTGCACCGGAGAACCCGACGACGGACCGGCGCGCCGGACGCCTGCAGGCGGTTCGTGGCCTGATGCTGGCCGGCGGCGTGTTCCTGGCCCAGTGGGCCCTGTTCGAAGCGGTCGCCGGTGGGCCTGCCTGGCAGTTGGTGCTCTGGTATGCGCTGGCGGCCGGGGGAGTGGTGCTGGCACTGGTGGCGCTGCCCAAACTCATGCCGGCCGGCACGATGCGGCTGCGCCGTGGTCTGCCCAGCGTGATCGCCACCCGGGGGCTGATCAACCTGGCGTTTTTTGGCGCCGAAGCGTTCATCCCGCTGATGCTGGTGGCGGCGCACGGGATCTCGCCCGCCACGGCAGGCCTGGCCCTGACGGCCGGCGCGGTGGGCTGGAGTATCGGCTCGTGGGTGCAGGCACGCGTGCAGACCGCGCGGCACCGGATGCTGGTGGTCGGCTCCGGCATCCTCACCGCCTGCATGGGGCTGATGGCGTTGGTCTCGGCGCCGTCGGTGCCGCTCTGGGCTCTGATTGTGGTCTGGGCGCTGGCCGGGTTCTCCATGGGGGTGGCGTTGTCCACCACCTCGGTGCTGGTGCTCCAGATGTCCGCTCCCGAAGAGCGCGGACGGAACTCCGCATCACTGCAGCTGGCCGACCAGCTGGGCGGCGTGGTGGGAACCGCGGGAGCGGGAGCGCTGTTTTCGCTGCTGCGCGATCCGGACAACCCCGGCGCGATCGGCGTCTACGTGGTGATCTGGCTGGTGCTGGCCGTGGTGGCCGCCGGCGGCATCGCCACCGGGTGGCGCAGCGCGGAACGGACAGAAGAGGGACAGGAACAACGGGAGGAGGCCACCGAATGAACAACGACACACTATTTGGCGCGGGACCGGTGCTGCCGCCGGCATACCCGGAACGGGCCGCTTGGGGCACGGCGCCCAAGCTGCGCCAATGGCAGGCTGAGGCTCTGCAGAAGTACTTCGAGATGGCACCCCAGGACTTCCTCGCCGTGGCCACGCCCGGCGCCGGCAAGACTACCTTTGCGCTGCGGGTGGCCACAGAGCTGGTGGAGCGCGGGCTCATCAACCGGATCACCGTCGTGGCGCCGACCGACCACCTCAAGCGCCAATGGGCGGACGCCGCCGCCCGGGTGGGGTTGGCCATCGACCCGAACTTCAAGAACTCCGACGGCTCGCACGGCCGCGACTTCATCGGCGTCGCCGTCACCTATGCGCAGGTGGCGATGAAACCGATGCTGCACCGCGCCAAGACCGAGGCCGCGAAGACCCTGGTGATCCTCGACGAAATCCACCACGGCGGCGACGCGCTCAGCTGGGGCGATGGCATCCGCGAGGCCTTCGAACCGGCCGTCCGCCGGCTGGCGCTGACCGGTACCCCGTTCCGCTCCGATACCGCTGCCATTCCCTTCGTGGAGTATGCCGAAGACAAGGACGGCATCCGCCGCTCGCGGGCCGACTATACCTACGGCTACGGCAGCGCGCTGCGCGACCACGTGGTGCGCCCGGTGATGTTCATGGCCTACTCCGGCGAAATGCGCTGGCGGACCAGCTCGGGTGATGAGTACGCAGCGTCGCTCGGCGAGGCCGCGGTGACCAAGGACATCACGGCCCAGGCGTGGCGGACGGCGTTGAATCCGCAGGGCCAGTGGATCCCGTCCGTGCTGGCTGCCGCCGACAAGCGGCTGACCGAGGTCCGCCGGGCCGTGCCCGACGCCGGCGGGCTGGTGATTGCCACAGATCACGACGACGCCCGTGCCTACGCCGGCCAGCTGAAGAAGATCACCGGCGAATCCGCCACGGTCATCCTCTCCGACGACGCCGGTGCCTCCGAGAAGATCGAGTCGTTCTCCGCCGGCGACAGCCGCTGGATGGTCGCCGTGCGCATGGTGTCCGAAGGCGTGGACGTCCCGCGACTTTCGGTCGGTGTCTACGCCACGTCCACGGCCACGCCGCTGTTCTTCGCCCAGGCCGTGGGCCGCTTTGTGCGTGCCCGGAAGCGCGGCGAAACGGCGTCGGTCTTCCTGCCCTCGGTGCCGAACCTGATGGAACTGGCCAACCAGATGGAGCTGGAACGCGACCACGCGCTGGACCGGCCGGACAAGGACAACGACGAAGGCTTCATTCCCGAAGAGGCGCTGATGGAGCAGGCCAACCGGGAAGACAAGGCCTCCGGGGAGCTGACCAAGCAGAAGTTCGAAGCGCTGGACTCCCAGGCCTCCTTCGACCGGGTGCTGTTCGACGGTGCCGAGTTCGGCACCGGGGGAGAGATCGGCAGCGAAGACGAACTGGACTTCCTGGGCATCCCCGGGCTGCTGGACGCCGAGCAAGTGGGCGTGCTGCTGCGCCAGCGCCAGCAGGAGCAGCAGACCCGCAAGCGCCAGCGTGCCGGCGGCGCTGCCGCCGCTGAGCCGGCGCCGGCCGTGGTGGACCACCGGCAGCTGACCGAACTGCGCAACCAACTGGCCAAGAACGTCTCCGCCTGGTCGGCCCGCTCGGGCATGCCGCACGGCGTGGTCCATTCGGAGCTGCGCCGGGTCTGCGGCGGTCCGGCCGTGGCCCAGGCCAACGAAGAGCAGCTGAACAAGCGGCTGAAGAAGCTCCAAGACTGGTTCATCGGCCGCAAATAGCCCCCGTCCCGGTGATCGACCAAAGGCGCTTACGCCTGCGTGGAGATCCGCAGCCGGAATCGCACGCGGCTTAGCGGGAAGCGCGGAACCTGTCGGGTTGACCTCGCGCCGAGGTTGGGGGCTGGCTGCGAGATCGGGGGTTATACCCGATGATCTCGCAGCCAACCCCTGATTTCGTGATGAGGTCAGGGGCGGTGGCGGCGGATCTCGGCGCTAATCCCTGACCTCGTCGGCCGAAGGTGGCGTCGGCGGCCTCGAGCCTCGCACGGAGGCCGCCGCACCGTGGCCGGCTCGCGCCGGCTATTTGATGACGTCGATGCCGTTGTCGCTGAATTCGGCCAGCGTCTTCTCCACGCGCTCGGCGTTGATTCCCGCCGAGAGCGTCAGGTTCACTGACGTGGCGTAGCCGGCCTGTACGGCATCCAGCGCCGTCTGCCGTACGCAGTAGTCAGTCGCCAGCCCGGCCACCACCACTTCATCCACCTCGTGTTCCTGCAGCCAGTCGTCCAGGCTGGGCATCTCGGTCTCGTCTTCTTCCTCGTCGTCCTCGCGCTCGCCGGTGGCTACTTCGTCAGCCGGTGCCAGCAGGCCGTCGAAACCGGAGTAGCCGGCGTCGAACTGGCCTTTGCGGAAGTAGGCGTCGATCCGGTCGGTGTCCAGGTCGGGGTGCAGGTCGGCCCCGCGCGTGCCGGCCAAGCAGTGCCGCGGCCAGCTGTCCACGAAGTCCGGCTCGTCGGAGAAATGGCTGCCCGGTTCCACGTGCCAGTCCTGCGTCGCCACCACGACGTCGTAGTCGTCCGGTCGGGTGTCCAAGTGTTCGCTGATGTCGGCGGCGGTCTTCGCTCCACCCTCGACGGCCAAGGTGCCTCCTTCGCAGAAGTCGTTCTGGACGTCGACGATGATCAATGCTCGGGTCATGACTGCTCCTCGAACTCGGTGGGAATGGCGGCCTCGCCGCGCTGCAGCCGGTGTACGGCGCCGGGCAGCTCGGCCATGGAGGCGGTGTGGCGTTCAGCGGCGCGGCGGACGCCTTCGGCGCCGGTCCAGCCGTCCGCCAGCTTGCCGTTGGTGACAAATTGTTGCAGCAGCGGCCGGTCGTTGCCGTCGTCGAGCGGCCGATGGCCAATGCCGATCACCTCGGCCGTGGCGGCGCCGCGCTGGTTGAGCCGGCGCAGCGCATACTTGCGGCCGCCCATGGAAATCTTGTTCTTCGAGGCCTTCGCCACCGAGACCTGCTCGCCGCCGGGGCCCTCGCGGCTGACCAGCTTGTAGACCATGCTCGCGGTGGGCGCGCCGGACCCGGTGACCAGTGCGGTGCCGACGCCATAGGAATCCACCGGAGCCGCGGCCAGCGAGGCGATGGCATATTCGTCCAGGTCGGACGTGACGGTGATGCGGGTGTGGTGGTTGCCCAGATCGTCCAGCAACTTGCGCACCCATTGCGCCTGGGCAATCAGGTCGCCCGAATCCAGCCGCACGCCGCCCAACTCGGGACCTGCCAAGTCCACGGCCGTACGGACGGCGGTCTCGACGTCGTACGTGTCCGCCAACAAGGTGGTTCCCACGCCCAGCGAAGCCAACTGCGCTTCGAACGCCTTCTGCTCGCTGTCATGCAGCAAGGTGAAGGAGTGGGCGGCCGTTCCCACCGTCTTGACGCCGTACCGGTAGCCGGCTTCCAGGTTGGAGGTGCTCCAGAAGCCGCCAATCACCGCGGCGCGGGCGGCAGCGACGGCCGATTCCTCGTGCGTGCGCCGGGACCCCATCTCGATGCAAGGCCGGCCGCCGGCCGCGCCGGTCATTCGGGAAGCTGCCGAAGCGATGGCGCTGTCGTGGTTCAACACGGACAGGATGAACGTCTCCAGCATGCAGGCTTCGGCGAAGCTTGATTCCACAATCAGGATCGGCGAGTAGGGGAAGTACGCCTCGCCCTCGGCATAGCCGTAGATGTCGCCGGAAAAACGGAAATCGGCCAGCCAGTCGATGGTCTTCGCGTCCACCACGTCCGTGCGGGCCAGGAAATCCAACTGGTCTTCGGAGAAGGTGAAGTGCTCGATGCCCTCCAGGATCCGGCCGGTGCCGGCCACCACGCCATACCGGCGTCCCTCGGGCAGCCGCCGGGCGAAGGCCTCGAAGACGGAGCGCCGATGGGCTGCCCCGGAATGCAAGGCGGCCTGGAGCATGGTCAGCTCGTAGTGGTCGGTGTACAGGGAGGTGCTGGGATGTCCCCAGCCGGCTGCAGTGTTCACATCCACGACTCTAATCCTGTGTTCGCCGTCTGAGTACTTCCGGGCCGCCGGCGGGCTCGGCAACGGCTCCTGCCTACAATGGAAGTCATGACCGTGAGCATGCTTCCCTCCTGCACCACAGTGCTGGACGCGGATATCGAGACATCCCGCCGCACGGAATCGTCGGAACTCACGGCCAAAGACGTCCCGTGGGTCGTCATCGTGTGGAACGATCCGGTCAACCTGATGAGCTACGTGAGCTATGTCTTCCAGAGCTACTTCGGCTATTCGGAGGCCAAAGCGCGCAAGTTGATGCTCGAAGTGCACCAACTGGGCAAATCCGTGGTGGCCACCGGCAGCCGCGAGCAGGCCGAGCGGGACACCGTGGCGATGCATTCGTTCGGCCTGTGGGCCACCTACCAGAAGGCGGACCAGGCGTAGATGGCCAAGGCATTCAAGCGCACGCGCAAGGGGATTACCGGCTTCCTGGAGCCGGCCGAGCGTGACCTGATCGGGAAGCTGTTCGGGGACGTGATCTCCATGCTGGAGATTGATCGGAAGGACGAGGATCCGCTGGCGGCCATGGTGGGCCTGGACCTCGACGCCGCCAAGCCCCAGGACGCGGCCCTGCTGCGGCTGCTCCCCGACGCGGTACAGCACGACGACGGCGAGGCGCTGGAGTTCCGCAGGCTCACCGAGCGCTCACTGCGCGAGGACAAGCTCGGGGCGCTGCGCGCCAGCGCGCTGCTGCTGGAACACTCACCCATGCAACTGACCGATGAGCAGGCCCGGCTGTTCGCACGCGCCGCCAATGACGTCCGGCTGGTGCTGGCCGAGCGGCTGGAGATCCACACGGATGAGGACGCCCAGGCGCTGCATGAGATCGATGACTGGTCCCAGGCGGAGGACCTGGAGGCCTACCTGGCGCTGGTCTACAACTTCATGACCTGGCTGCAGGAGACGCTGATGCAGGCTCTTTTGGACGGATTGGAACGGCATCGGGGCGACGAGCGCTAAAGCTCCGCGGCGCAGCGAGGGAAGCTGCCACCCAAGGCAGGACTGTGAGATGGCTTACAGAAGCCGCACAGAAGTTCGCCCAACCGGCAGTGCACGTCTTATCCTCTAGTGAATATGAGCCCGGAAAGGCAGTGACACCGAAGATGTTGATCCAACCCGCAGCTCCGATCGGCATCTTCGATTCCGGGGTGGGCGGGCTGACTGTTGCCCGCGCGGTCATCGACCAGCTGCCGAACGAGTCCATTCTGTACGTGGGCGACACAGCGAACGGACCCTATGGCCCGCTGCCGATCGCCGAGGTGCGCGCGAATGCCCTGGGCGTGATGGATGAACTGGTCGACGCCGGCGTGAAGCTCCTGGTCATTGCCTGCAACTCGGCCTCCGCCGCCGTGCTGCGCGACGCCCGGGAGCGCTACACCGCCCGCTACGGCATCCCGGTGATCGAGGTGATCCAGCCGGCGGTCCGCCGCGCCGTCGCCTCCACCCGCAGCGGCCGGATCGGCGTGATCGGCACGTCGGCCACCGTCGGCTCCCGCGCCTACGAGGACACCTTCGCCGCCGCGCCTCACCTGGACGTGACCTCGGTGGCCTGTCCGCGTTTCGTGGAATACGTGGAGGCCGGCGTCACCGCGGGGCAGGACTTGTTGTCCACCGCCGAAGAGTACTTGGAGCCGCTCAAGCGCGCGGACGTTGACACCCTGGTGCTCGGCTGCACCCACTATCCGCTGCTGACCGGCGTCATCTCCTATGTCATGGGCGACGGCGTCACGCTGGTTTCCAGCGCGGAAGAGACCGCCAAGGACGTCTACCGTTCACTGGTCTCCCACGATCTGCTCCGGCCGGAAGGAACACCGGGCCAGCACCACTTCGTTGCCACCGGCGATGCCGCCTCCTTCGAGGTGCTGGCCCGCCGGTTCCTGGGGCCGGAGGTGATAGCGGTGGAGCACGTGGACCACGTGGCCGCACACTATCCCACCGGCAGCATGGCCCGGATTACTCCCGAGATGGTCGCCGCCGCACGAGCCGGCGCGGCGTCTGCGCCCAGGGTCTCGCCGTTTGCCGGCGCGGCACGGCAGCCCAACCAGGGGGAGCGGGCATGAACCTGACCATCATCGGCTGCAGCGGCTCGTTTCCCGGGCCGCAGTCCCCGGCGTCGTGCTATTTGGTGACTGCCGACGACGGCGAACGCGTCTGGCGGATCCTGCTGGACCTGGGCAACGGCGCACTGGGGACCGCACAGCGCTACATGGAGCTGGAGGACATCGACGCGATCTTCTTGAGCCACCTGCACCCGGACCACTGCATGGACCTGTGCGGACTCCATGTGGCCGTACGCTGGAAACCCGGTGGCTGGGCAAAGGGCCGCATACCCGTGTGGGGGCCGGCGGCCACCGCGGAACGGATGGCCACCGCCTACGGACTCGAGCTGGATCCCGGCATGACCGAGGAATTCGACTTCCACCACTGGTCGGAACGGGAACCGGTGAAGCTGGGCCCCTTTACCATCACGCCCTACCCGGTGCGCCATCCAGTGGAAGAGGCCTACGCCATCCGCGTCGAGGCGACCGAACCCACCCCTGACGGGCCGGTGACGCGGGTGCTGGCCTATTCCGGAGACACCGACAGCTGCCCCGAGCTGGTTGAAGCAGCCACCGGCGCGGACATGTTCCTCTGCGAAGCCGCCTTCCATGAAGGCCGCGACGACGCGGTCGACGGCGTGCACCTCACCGGGAAGCGCGCCGGCGCGGCCGCCACCGAAGCGCAGGTCCGGCGGCTGCTGCTGACCCACCTGCCGGTCTGGAACGATTCCGTGCGCACCGTCAACGAGGCCCGCGAAACCTACCAGGGCGATTTGGCCGTGGCGGTGGCCGGCGTCAGCTACGTCATCTGACTCGCACCGCCTGAGCCTCCCAGTCTGAACCGCGCTGGCCGGCGCGAGCCGATAGGCTGGTGCCATGACTGATGTTGATTCCAGCTCCGCCCTGCCCGCCGTCACTGCCCGAGCCGACGGCCGGACGCCGGATCAGCTGCGCCCGATCAGCATCACCCGTGGCTGGTCCAACCAGGCCGAAGGCTCCGCGCTGATTGAATTCGGCAACACCCGCGTGCTGTGCACCGCCTCGTTGACTGCGGGCGTGCCCCGCTGGCTCAAGGGCGAGGGACGCGGCTGGGTCACCGCCGAATACGCCATGCTTCCCCGCGCCACCAACACACGTTCCGACCGCGAATCCGTCAAGGGCAAGATCGGCGGGCGTACGCATGAAATCTCGCGGCTGATCGGCCGCTCGCTTCGCTCGGTGATCGACACCAAGGCACTGGGGGAGAACACCATCGTGCTGGACTGCGATGTGTTGCAGGCCGACGGCGGCACCCGCACCGCGGCCATCACCGGCGCCTTTGTGGCGCTCGCCGATTCGTTGCACTGGGCCAAGGAGCAGAAACTGATTGCCCGCTCCGCTCGGCCCCTGACCGACACCGTGGCCGCCGTGAGCGTGGGAATTATCGACGGCGTGCCCATGCTGGACCTGCCCTATGTAGAAGACGTCCGCGCGGAAACCGACATGAACGTGGTGGTGACCGGCTCCGGCCAGTTCGTGGAAGTCCAGGGCACCGCCGAAGGCGCACCGTTCGACCGTGCGGAGCTCGACGCTCTGCTGGACCTTGCTCTGGCAGGCACTGCCCAGCTCTCCCAGATCCAGCGCGACACCCTTTCGGAGACGCTGGGAGAAGTTATCCGTGGCTGAAACCGGGGCCGAACAGGGCGGCGCTCTCAACCCACAGGGCGCACAGGATCGCGCACGGGATCCGCAAGGCGCCCAGGGTGCCGGACCACGTCTGGTCCTGGCTACCCATAACCAAGGCAAGCTGCGCGAACTGCGCGAACTGCTGCGGGGCCAGATTCCCGGGCTCGACGTGGATACGCAGGTGATCGACGCCGCTGCAGCCGGTGCGCCGGACGTCCCCGAAATCGGCCTGACGTTTGCTGAAAATTCGCTGTTGAAGGCACACGCGGTGGCCGAGGCAACCGGTCTCGTGGCGGTGGCCGACGACTCGGGCTTGGCCGTTGACGTGCTCGGCGGTGCCCCAGGGATCTTCTCCGCACGCTGGGCAGGCAAACACGGCGACGACGAGGCCAACCTGCGCCTCCTGTTGGCCCAGCTGGCCGACATCGCGCCCGAACATCGCGGTGCAGCATTCGTCTGCGCCGCGAGTGTTGTGTCGCCCCGGCTGGAAGCCGTCGAAGAGGGCCGCTTGGCCGGCGTCCTCCTGACCGAGCCTCGCGGCTCCGGAGGTTTCGGCTATGACCCTATCCTGCAGCCTGCCGGCATGGACCGCAGTTGCGCGGAGCTGCTGCCGGAGGAAAAGAACGCCATCAGCCACCGCGGCCAGGCCTTCCGCGCACTGCTGCCGCACCTGGTGGCGGCACTGAGCTAGGAAACGCCGGCCTCCGTCTAGCCAAGCAACCCAGCTACGCCCACATTTCCGGCGTCTGGTTCCAGCCCGGTTCGGACTATGGAGC
>NZ_JBNHHB010000180.1:0-10430 GCF_059091905.1 Arthrobacter sp. Dra40 | reverse complement strand
GGGTGGCGCAGGTCTTTGGCGGCGGCGATGGCCTGGCCGTAGTCGTCGGTGAGGACGATCAGCCAGGATTTGGCCAGCGCGGCGAGGTCTCGGGTCATGTCCGGCGGGATGGAACCGTAGCCGGTGAGTTCACCGGGTTCTTCGGAGAGCGCCAGCAAGGCGGCAAGGGGTGCGGTCACCGCAACCGAAGCGGTCACGTTCCCGGATTCGCAGGTACACGGCCCGCGGCCTGGCGGCCGGTCGGCCTCCCTGGTGGCTGCTGCGGGTGGTCCACCTGCCGAGGTCCCGGTGGACGCCGGGTCGCCGGCAGCGGGGTGGCCGGCTGCTTCCACCACCGTTGCACCGGCTGCTGCTGACCCGTGGGGCGTTGCCCCGCTCGCAGTCCTCACCTCTGCTGCTCTTCCTGAGCCGGCTGCCGCGACATCCCTGGCTGCTTCCGGCATTGACGCTGCCGTTCCGGTTCCGGTTCCGGTTCCGGTTCCGGTGGTGTCGGGGGTGTTGGGTTGGTAGGCGTGGTCGGGGTAGTGCAGGAGCATGTCGGTGAAGACATCGGCGCGCAGCTGGCCCAGGGTGCGGGTCTCCTCGGCGGTCTGCAGTTTCCGGGCGTGGGCCTGCATGAGGTTGTAGGCCAGCATCGCTTTCTCCGCCGAGGTGCGGATGTAGAGTTCGGCCATCCCGTCGTCCTGCGGCTGGTACTGGACGGTCCGGTATTCCATCGCGGCCCGGTGCCGGGTTTCGGGGGGTTCGGGATGCAGCCGGTCACGGGCGGTGCGGGCACGGGCCTGGACGGATTCCAGCGTGATGGCCCCGGCACCCGGGACCACCCTGGCTTCAAAGGCCGCCAAAGCCGCCGGCGGCAGGTCGATGCCCTTGCGGGCAACCGCCACCGCCCGAGGCAGGTCAATCTCCCCGGCGTCCAAAGCCGCGAGGGTGGCCGGCAGGTATCTGCCGATCTGCTGCGCGTCGGCCAGTTCCGCGGCCGCCCGCTCGCGGCGCACCGCCAGGACGGGGGCGAGTTCGGCGGCGGCGTGACGGGAAATCCCCTCCGGTGCGCCCGCATCCGGGCCCACTGCGGGCCTGAGCGCCGCCATGCGGTGCACGGCCCGCAACCGCCGCGACTGCGTCCACGCCTCATGCCTGCGCACCGCCTTGAGGTATTCCAACACCGACCAGTCATCCAGCGCCCCCGGGTCCGTCCCGGCCAGCAGGCCGGCCAGTTCCGCCGGCCCCAGCTCCTGCCAATCCTCCGCCCACAACTCACCGGCCGGCAGCCCCGCAGCAGGCATGGGTGCCGCAGGCAGGGGTGCCGCAGGTTCCGGCCCTGTCCCGCCACCCGCCGCGGCAGCATCAGGAACAACCTCGGCGGCCACCGGTTCTGCTGTCTCGTCAACTGAGCCTTGTGAAGACGGTGAGGACGCGCCCGCCAGGGTTCCGGAAGCCCCGACCCGAGGATTGATGGGATGTTCACGGCCATCCGGATCTGCTGGTCTGTCAATCTCCGGCCCGCCAGAATTGGAACCTGCGGATTTGGGTGAGCGGGAGTCTTTGGGAGTGGCTGTGTCCCCGCCTGCAGCAGCTTCCTCGGGAGCGGCAGCTGTCTCAAAGGCACCGTCGTTCGGCATGTCAGGAAGGCCGGAGTGTTCCTCCGGCTCCTGTGCCTCGTCCAACGGTTCCGCTGCCATACTTCAACGCTACGGACCCCGTCTCCCGGGTAGAACGGGTCTTCGACGTAAGTGGAAAACCTCCGGCCCATGCGGCCTGTGGAGGAAGAGTCGGCGTGTTTGGAGGACAGGTCGCAGCGCGGCGGCCAGAAAAGAGCTCACTCGAGGCTGCAAGCTTTGCCTAGTGAGCGTCTGTTCCGGAATTCGTGACAGGTGTGCCGAACGATGAGGGGCAGACCAGCCGCAGAACCACGCGGGAGCTCGTCGTCCGCAGAACCACGCGGGCACTCGCCAACCGCAGGACAGCGAGGTCTCCGGCCGGCGGCACCAAGACCACCCGCCGGCCAGGGATCGTTCTGCGGGCCAAAGACTGCGTTGCACAGAAGGAGCCCGTCCCACACAAAAGGGACGGGCTCCTCAAAGGCTTCACTCCAGATCAGCCCTCAAACCTCAGCGGCCCGGCCAGCCTGTGCTGACCGAGCGGCTGTTGTCCTAAAGGTTGCCGGTGGCGATGCGCAACATGCGTCGCAGCGGCTCCGCAGCGCCCCACAGGAGCTGGTCGCCGACGGTAAACGCGCTGATGTACTCAGGACCCATCTCCAGCTTGCGGATCCGGCCTACCGGGATTTCAAGCGTTCCGCTGGCCGCCACGGGCGTCAGGTGCTCCATGGTGGCTTCCTTGTTGTTAGGAACCACGCGGGACCATTCGTTGTCGGCGTCGATGATCCGCTCGATTTCGGCAAGCGGCAGGTCTTCGGTGAGCTTCAACGTCAGTGCCTGCGAGTGCGACCGCATTGCGCCGATGCGGACGCACAGACCATCGAAGGGGATGCGCTTGTCGTCGCTCAACCCAAGGATCTTGTTGGTCTCGGCCGGGGCCTTCCATTCTTCCTTGGACTGTCCGTTGCCCAGGTCCTTGTCAATCCACGGGATGACGGAACCGGCCAACGGCACGCCGAACTGGGAGGAATCCAGTTCCGGGTTGCGCTGCAGGGCAAGAATCTTGCGGTCGATCTCCAAAATGGCAGAGGCGGGCTGGGCCAGTTCATCGGCCACCGCCGCGTTCAGCGCACCGAACTGGTTCAGCAGTTCGCGCATGTGCCGGGCGCCGCCGCCCGACGCTGCCTGATAGGTCATGGACGTTCCCCACTCGACCAGACCGTTCTTGAACAGTCCGCCCAAGCCCATGAGCATGCAGGAGACGGTGCAGTTGCCGCCGATGAATTCCTTCACGCCCCGCGCCAGCCCGGCATCGATGACGTCGCGGTTGACCGGATCCAGCACAATGATGGAGCTGTCCTCCATACGCAGTGTGGAGGCGGCATCGATCCACAGACCGTCCCAGCCGGCGTCGCGCAGCTTCGGGTAAACCTCCGAGGTGTAGTCGCCGCCTTGGGCGGTGAGGATGATCGGCAGTTTGGCCAGCGTCTCGATGTCATACGCGTCCTGCAGTTTGCCTGCACCCTCGGCGAAGGCCGGGGCGTCGCCGCCGGCGTTCGACGTGGAGAAGAAGACGGGATTGATGAGGTCGAAGTCGCCTTCATCCTGCATGCGCTGCATGAGGACGGAGCCGACCATGCCGCGCCAACCGATCAGGCCGACGGACTGGGCAGAGGAAGTGGCTGCGGGGGAAGTCATGCATTCCATTTTACGGGCCGGGTCAACCGGGCGCCGTGGGTTACGTAGCGTTGGCGGAACTGAAGCATCATGCGTACGACGCCGGGGCTCGCCACGGGGACTTGCGGAGCTTGGTGCCTGAGGCGGTCCGTTGCTGTGGAAACTGCCGGCGTTCGAGCCTGAAGCAGTAGTGACCCTGGGGCTACTCCGCGTGGCCGTCCTGCCCTCGGACCCAGAGCGAGATGCGGTAGCGGGTGCCGTTGGCTGCGGTGTGCCAGTCTTCGGTGGGCGTGACGCCGTCGAACTTCCAATCCGGGCCAAGCTGCGGGGCGTGAGTGTCGCCGTCGGTCTCCATGTCGATGACGGTGACCGAAGCTGCGTTGCAGTGCTGCTTGGCGAGATTGAAGATCTCGCCGCCACCCAGAATCCAGATTTCATCACTGCCCGGGCTCGCAGCCGCCTCGGCGAGGGCGTCTTCGATGGTCTCGACGACGACGGCGCCTTCCGCCGCGAGCTTCCCGCTGATTTCAGGCCGGCGGCTGACCACGATGTTGGTGCGGCCGGGCAGCGGCCGGTATTTAGCCGGGAACGATTCCCACGTTTTGCGTCCCATGATCACGGGGTGGTTCAGGGTGGTCCGCTTGAAGTGCGCCAGGTCCTCAGGCAGGTGCCAGGGCATTCCGCCGTCGCGGCCGATGACGCCGTTGCTGGTCTGGGCCCAAATCATGCCGACGACCGGTGCGGACAGCGACGGGGGCGGTCCTGCTTCCAGCACGGCTCCGGCGACGCTGTCCGGGTACGGGCGCGCCGTGAGATGGTCGGTGCTCAAACGGCCACCGTCGTTGCCGCAGCTCATACTGCCACCGGTGCCTTGATGGCCGGATGGTGCTGGTAGTTGACCACGTCAAAGTCCTCCAGCGCGTAGTCGAAGATGCTCTCCGGTTTTCGCCGGATGTTGAGCGTGGGGTACGGGTACGGGGCGCGTGACAGCTGTTCGCGGACCTGGTCCACGTGGTCGTCATAGACGTGGACATCTCCGCCGGTCCAAACGAATTCGCCCGGCTCCAGGCCCACCTGCTGTGCCAGCATCAGGGTGAGCAGTGCGTAGGAAGCGATGTTGAAGGGCACGCCCAGGAACATGTCGGCGCTGCGCTGGTACAGCTGGCAGGAGAGCTTGCCGTCCGCCACATAGAACTGGAAGAACGCGTGGCACGGCGGCAATGCCATGTTCTTGATGTCCGCCACGTTCCAGGCGGATACGATGTGCCGTCGCGAATCCGGATTGTTCTTCAGGTCCTCGACCAGTTGGGCGATCTGGTCGATGTGACCGCCGTCGGGCGTGGGCCACGAGCGCCACTGCACCCCGTACACCGGGCCGAGCTCGCCATCGGCGCCGGCCCATTCGTTCCAGATCTTGACGCCGCGGTCCTGCAGCCATTTCACGTTCGAGTCCCCGCGCAGGAACCACAGCAGTTCCAGCGCCACGGACTTGAAGTGCACGCGTTTGGTGGTGACCAGCGGGAAGCCCTCGGCCAGGTCGTAACGGAGCTGGCGGCCGAAGACGCTGCGGGTGCCGGTGCCGGTGCGGTCCGATTTGGCCGTGCCGTTGGCCATGACGTCGCGCAGCAGGTCCTCGTACGGAGTGGGAATCGCGTTCACAGCGTCCAGTGTAGTTGAGCCGCGGAGGTGGAGCCGGGGCGCGGTGGGTGTGCCTTGCAGCCTAGCGTTCACGCCGCAGTTGCCCGCGCACCAGATTCAGTACGGTTTCATCGTCCAGCCCGGCATCGCGCGCGGCCTGCACCAAGCGCGCGACGGCGGAGCCCACCTCGGTGGAGCCGGCTGCGGTTCCGCGGGCGGGGCCTGCCGAATCGGCCACCATGGTGCCGTGCCGGCGGCGGCTGGTGAGCAGTCCGGCCGCCTCGAGTTCCTTGTAGGCGCGGGCCACGGTGCCGGCTGCCACGCCAAGGTCGGCGGCCAGACTGCGCACGGTGGGCAAGCGTTGCCCGGCCGCCATAGTCCCGACGGTGATGAGTGAAGCGATCTGGCTGCGGATTTGTTCGTACGGCGGAGTGGCGGCTGCCAGGTCGACCTGGATCTGGGTGCTCACGGTGCCGGATCCTGCGGGCTGGACTGGCCGCTGCCGGGATCGCAGTGGTGGTGCGGGCTGGACTGGCCGTGGGCCTGGTGGGCGGGGCTAAAATCGCCGCCGCGCTGGCCTGGGGTTTGCCGGGCAGGATGCCCGATTTCGGCGGCCACGCTCCTCCGGGGGCGGGCGGGGCCGGGGAACAAGGCCAGCGCGATGGCGGCCAGGTAGAGCAGCGCGGTCGTGATCCGTAGTGCAGTGTGCAGGTCGGGCGGAAGCTGGTGCAGGAAGAGCGATATGTTGCCGCCCAGATACCAGCCCCAAGCTGCAGTATGTGCGGTGAGTAGCTGGGCGGTTAGGGCGAACAGCCCCGCGGCGGTCATCCTGGCCAGTCGGAAGGCAGAAACGCGACGGAGTAGGTTATCTGCGTCAGGAGTTGCCGCAAGCAGCGGCGGACGGCGGTTCACCAGCAGGATGGCTGCCGCGCCGAGCACGATGAGGGCGGCACCGGACACGGCGAAGGCAGCCAACAAGCCAGGCTGGCGGCCCGGGGCGGCCAGGTTGAAACAGATGGCCGCGGCTAAAAGTAACGTACCGACGGCAACTGCGCCAGCGAGCGGACGGGGAACCAGCCGGGCAACAGATGCGGGAAGCGACCTCGGGCCGATTGTGCTGGTAGTGCGGGGAACGTGATGCTGGACGTGGTCTGCCGCGGCATGGGTGTCATGCTCCTTGGCGGCGGGGTGGCTCCCGTTCCTGGTGTGGCGGCGCCACAAAAACACCTCTCCGGAGGCAATGGCTGCGAGGAACGTTGCCACTGGCAGGGCAATCACCAGTGGCAAAAGCGGCACTGGGGAGACCGGACCAGGAGAATATGCATCGATTGGAGCTGGCACGGGCACGACGAAGAAGACGACGCTGGCAAAGGCCGACAAGGTTATCAAGGTCAGGAGAGCCACCATGAATGCGGCAGTCCGCGCCGACGTCGTCATATCCAGGCCTGCGGCGAAGCTGCCGTGGTAGGTGAAGGGCGGATACGGAGCATCCCCAAGGCCGCTTCCGTGCGCCAGAAGCTGCGGCCGCCAGAGTGCCATCGCGATCATCAGGGCGAAGCCGGCCCCGTTGGCGAGTTGCTGGGTGGTTTCCCAACCTGTTGCGCGCATGGGGCTTTCGAGAAGGAAGCCGGGGCCTTGTGTGTTGGCGAAGCTGATGGCCATGGTGCCGAGCGAGGCGAAGAGCAAGGTGGTTGTGCGGAACAGCCGGTTGACCAGGATGCGCCGCAGAACGTCGTTGTCCTCGCGGTTGAGTGAGTCCAGGGAACGACGGCGCACGATCACCGCGGTCGCGGCAGCAACGCCGGCGGCGAGGGTGAGGAGGCCAATCAGAAGTATGGGCGCGAAGTAGCTGCCGGGTTGCCTGCCGGGGTGCTCGCCGGACACTTCAACGCCGTCGAAGGTCCGGGTGCCGCTGAACCCTTCGATGCCCGGCAGGGGCCAGACCGCCACGGCGGCGGCGGTGGCCAAGAGCCCCGCCGTCGTCATCACAATGAAGAGCGTCCGCGGGACATAGTCGCGGATGTGCCGGGCGGTGATGTCGGCACGGCGGACGTTGCCCCGGGGCTTGGGCCAGGTGTATTGGCCGATGATGTAGATTCCCGCCAAGCTGACCAACGGAACCAGGAGGATGAGCAGTCCGGCCAGCCAGGACGGTTCCGGTTCCCGGCCCGGGGCGTAGTAATACGAGGGAATGCGCCCGACTTCTGATGCCGCTGACAGACCGCTGGCGAAGAAGGCGATAACTGCGGTGTAGAACGCATGCAGCCGGGCAGCACCCCGACCAGAAGCATCGGACGGTCCGGATGGATCGTTTGACCCGGTCGCAGCAGGTGTGACAGTGGCAGCTTGGGTTTTGCCGGCAATGATCCGCAACACCGCGTAAATGACGACGGCCCCCATCAGCAGGCCGACGATCGTGCTGGTCAGCGAGTCCACGTTCCCCCTCGTCCTGTGTCAATGAATCAAGTATTTGATACAAACGGGAAACGGGTCAAGAGATACGGGTCGTGCACTGCCGCGGGTCGGAGGGCCGCATCGGCCAGGGAGGTTCAGTCGTCGTAGGCGTCGAGGATTTCCAGCGCAACAATCCGGCCCTGCTGCTTCCTGGAGATGTGGCAGACCAGCACGGCTCCCGGCCGCAGGTACGGATCGTCCGTGGGCAGTTGTTGGGCGAGTTCCGGATCCATCCGGTCCGCGAGCACTGTGAACAGGTTCGGCAGCACCGGCCGGTGGCTGCAGACGGCCGCCGGTTTGCCCTTCTCGAGCATCTGCACCAGGGCAGCCCGGGCCTTCTTCGGGTTGCGCTCGTTGCTGTGTTCGGTAATGGCCTCGACGGTGCGCAGCTTGGTCTGGGTGTGCAGCACGTACGGGGTGACGGTCTGCACGCAACGCAACCACGGGCTGGAAAAAATCCGCTTGGGTTTCCACGCGGTCAGCATCCGGCAGACCGCCAGGGCCTGCCGCCGGCCGGTGGCCACCAGCGGCCGCTCGCCCTCGGCCTGCGACCAGGCGGACCGGGGCTTGGCCTTGGCATGGCGGACGACGACGAAGGGGTACGTATCCAGCTCGTCCCGCCGGTGCGCGGCCTCCAAAGCGTCCAAGGGCTGGACATCGGTACGGTTGGTCAGGAGTTCCCGGGCCTTGGCGGGAGGACACCAGAGCACCCGATCCACTTCGTCGCCGTCCGGGACGGGTTCTTGCTTGTCCAGTTTGACGGCCCAGTACAGCACTTGTTTCAGCCCGGCGTTCACGCGGTAGTGGATGGTGGGCAGAGGCGGGCCCAGCCGGACTTGGACGCCTATTTCCTCGTGCACTTCGCGGACGGCGCATTCGGGCGTGGTCTCGCCTTTGTCCAGCTTGCCCTTGGGCCAGGACCAGTCGTCGTACCGCGGCCGATGGATCAGCAGCACTTCCAGCTGGCCCTGGCGGACCCGCCAGCATAAGGCGCCGGCGGCGGTGATCCTGACGGCGGGGGGAGCACCGGCGTCGTTAATCTTGCTCTGTGTCATCAGCGGCGGGCGACGGTGCGCTGGCGGGAGCGGGAGGCCAGCAGCCAGGACTGGATATCGGAGAGCGGGTTGCCGTCGTCGTCCTTGTGGTGCCGGGTCCACGCGCCGTTGCTGTCCAGATGCCAGCTGGCGGTGCCGGGGTCCATGTAGCGGTCCATCAGGGCCAGCAGGTCATGGATGTCTTCGCGCGAGTTCAGTTGCACCAGGGCCTCCACGCGGCGGTCGAGGTTGCGGTGCATCATGTCGGCGGATCCGATGTAGACCACCGGGTCGCCGCCATTGGCAAAAGCGAACACGCGCGAATGTTCCAGGAAGCGGCCAAGGACGGAGCGGACCCGGATGTTGTCGCTCAACCCCGGAACGCCCGGGCGCACGGCGCAGATTCCGCGGACAATCACATCCACCTTCACGCCGGCCTGCGAGGCACGGTACAGCGAGTCGATGATGGCTTCGTCCACCATCGAGTTCACCTTGATCACCACCCGGGCGGCCAGGCCGGCCCTGCGGTTGGCGATTTCCTTTTCGATCCGGTCGATCAGCCCGGAGCGCACCGAGCGCGGTGCCACCAGCAGGCGCTTGAAGGTGGATTTCGGGGCGTAACCGGACAGCTGGTTGAACAGCTTGGACAGGTCCTCGCCCACTTGGTAGTTGGCCGTCAGCAGGCCCAGATCCTCGTAATAGCGGGCGGTGCGCGGGTGGTAGTTGCCGGTGCCGATGTGGCAGTAGCGCCGCAGCCCGTCGCCTTCCTGGCGCACCACGAGCGAGAGCTTGCAGTGCGTCTTCAGGCCCACGATCCCGTACACCACGTGGACGCCGGCCTGTTCCAGCTTCCGGGCCCAGTCGATGTTGGCCTGCTCGTCGAACCGGGCCTTGATCTCGACCAGCGCCAACACCTGCTTGCCGGCTTCGGCGGCATCGATCAGTGCGTCCACGATCGGCGAGTCACCCGAGGTCCGGTACAGCGTCTGCTTGATCGCCTGCACCTTCGGGTCCGTGGCGGCCTGCTCCAGGAAGGCCTGTACCGAGGTGGAGAACGAGTCGTAGGGGTGGTGCAGCAGGATGTCGCGCCGCCGCATGGCAGCGAACACGTTTGCGGCCTTGGACGTTTCGCTCTCGTTCAGGAAGCGGCTCGTGTGCGCCAGCTGCTTCGGGTACTTCATGTCGGGCCGGTCGATCCGGTAAATGGCCTCCAGCCCGCGCAGGTCCAGCGGCGCCGGCAGCGCGTACACTTCGGATTCGTCGACGCCGAGTTCGCGCACCAGCAGTTCGCGCACGCTGGGGTTGATGTCAGTGGCCACCTCGAGCCGCACGGGCGGTCCGAAACGGCGGCGCAGCAGTTCCTTTTCGAGCGCCTGGAGCAGGTTCTCGGCGTCGTCCTCTTCGACTTCCAGGTCCTCGTTGCGGGTCACCCGGAAGGTATGGTGCTCCAGCACTTCCATGCCTTGGAACAGCAGGTCCAGGTGCTGGGCGATGACGTCTTCCAACGGGATGAACCGGGCGGTGCGGCCAGGCACGGAACCGGCGCGGGGCCCGTCCACGGGGATCAGCCGGGAGAGCTGGTCCGGGACCTTGAGGCGGGCAAAGAGTTCCTTTTCGCTCACCGGGTTGCGCACCACCACGGCAAGGTTCAGCGAGAGTCCGGAGATGTAGGGGAAGGGGTGGGCCGGGTCCACGGCCAGCGGGGTCAGGATCGGGAACACCCGCTCCCGGAACATGGCGGACAGCTCGGTGCGGGCCGCCTCATCCAGCTCGTCCCAGCGCACGATGTGGATGTGTTCGTAGGCCAGAGCCGGGCGGATCTGTTCGGCAAAGATCCGGGCGTGGCGCTGCTGCAGCTTATGCGCGGCGATTTTGATTTCTTCCAGCTGCTCACTGGGCGAGAGCCCGGCGGCGGACGGCACCGCCAGCCCGGTGGCGATCCGGCGCTTCAGGCCGGCCACCCGGACCATGAAAAACTCGTCCAGGTTGGAGGCGAAAATGGAGAGGAAGTTCAGCCGCTCCAGCA
>NZ_JBNHHB010000179.1:0-10599 GCF_059091905.1 Arthrobacter sp. Dra40 | reverse complement strand
GCTACTAAACCCAGACTATTGGCTGGGTCTGACATTTTCGCAGGACACGGCAACCCTCACCGGCAGCCGCAGATCTGGAGTCATAACCCCCAGTTCAGAGTCGCCAGAACCTCTGGCGGCGGACAACGCGGACGGGACTCCGCAGGCGGGAACACACCCAGCGAACCGCATTGACGAAATAACAGGCGCTTCCCGGGGAACGCCCGTCCGCAGAGTCCGGAACGCCCCCGCCCCATCACGGGGACCCCGCAGGCAGTCAGTTGGGAAGAAATCCGGCATGTGGAACGGGGGCGGAGATTCACGCCTGTGGAGGGAAAGCCAGCAAGCACCTTCCGGTAGACGGCGGCCGGAGGGAGAACTTGCGTCAGCCCGCGGTCCTTCACATGGGATCGGCCACCGGCACGCGCACCCCTCCGGCTGGCCCGCCGGTCATGAGGAAAAGCGCGCAACCCTTGGCCGCGTGAACGCGGCAGCGTGCGAGGTCAGGGCGCGACGCGGCAGCGTGCGACGTCAGTGCGCGACGCGGCAGCGTGCGACATCAGTGCGCGACGCGGCAGCGTGCGACATCAGTGCGCGACGCGGCAGCGTGCGACGTCAGTGCGCGACGCGGCAGCGTGCGACATCAGTGCGCGGCTTCTGGCCGGGAGCCGCCCTCGGAGGTGCGGCACTGCTTCTTGCCCGGGAGAGGCGACATAGTCAGCGGCCGAGCATGGCTTCAGCCCAGCGCTACGACCAAGTGCGGCAGCAGCGCACGGAACGCTTGGCCGCGGTGGCTGATGGCATTCTTTTCTTCCGGACTCAGTTCCGCACAGCTCCGGTCCATGCCTGCCGGCTGGAGGATGGGGTCGTAGCCGAAGCCGCCGGAACCACGCGGTTCAGTCAGCAGGGTACCAAGCAGGCGTCCCTCTTCAACGGCTTCAAGATGAGGCGAGACAACACTTGCCGCACAGACGAACGCGGCTCCGCGATGCTCGGGGGCGATATCCGCCAATTGGCTCAGCAACAGGCGCAGGTTCGCATCGTCGTCGCCATGTTTGCCGGCCCAGCGGGCCGAGAAGATGCCAGGCGCACCGCCAAGCACGTCCACCGCCAGGCCAGAGTCGTCTGCCACCGCCACCAAACCGGTGGCCTCGGCGACGGCCCGTGCTTTCAGCAGAGAGTTTTCTGCGAACGTGAGCCCGGTTTCGGGAACGTCGGGGGCTCCGGCGCTGGCAGCGTCAATGACCTGAGTATCGACGTCCAGGCCCGGTATCCGGCCACGCAGCAATTCACGCAACTCACGCAGCTTGCCCTGGTTGCGGGTGGCAAGAACCAGCCGCGGCCGAGTAGCTGCCGCGCTGTCCGGAACGTCCCCCGCTCCGGTGTTTTCCGTCCCTTGGTCAGCCACGGATGACTTCTCCCAGTGTCTCCGCGATGGTGGCGCGCTGGATCTGGGCGAGCTGGGCGGTGCCTGCAAGGGCCAGATCCAGCAGCGCGTCAAGTTCTGCGCGGTCGAACGGTGCGCCCTCGGCCGTACCCTGGACTTCGACAAATTGTCCGGATCCGGTGACGACAACGTTCATGTCGGTTTCGGCACGGACATCTTCGACGTAAGGCAGGTCCAGCATCGGCACGCCGTCGATGATTCCGACGCTGACAGCGGCGACAGTGTCGGTCAGCGGGCGGGCGGACCGGGCAATCAGCTTCTGCTCCTTGGCCCAGTGCAAGGAGTCGGCAAGGGCCACGAAGGCGCCGGTGATGGCTGCGGTGCGGGTGCCGCCGTCGGCCTGCAACACGTCGCAGTCCAGCACGATGGTGTTCTCCCCCAACGCCTTGGTGTCGATCACCGAGCGCAGCGAGCGGCCAATCAGCCGGGAAATTTCGTGGGTGCGCCCACCAATCTTGCCTTTAACGGATTCCCGGTCGGACCGGGTGTTGGTGGCCCGGGGAAGCATGGCGTATTCAGCCGTGACCCAGCCGCGGCCTTCGCCCTTCAGCCAGCGCGGCACGCCCGCCGTGAGCGAGGCGGTGCAGAGCACCCGGGTGTTCCCGAACTCGATTAGTGCAGACCCTTCGGCCTGGTTGGACCAGCCGCGGGTGATGCTGATCGGACGCAACTGCTCCGGCGTCCTGCCGTCGGCTCGGGCGGCAGCGGCAACGGGCATGGCGGTGCTGGGATCAACGTCAGTCATATGTCCACCCTATCGGCTCGCCGGGCGGTCGTGGCTCAGACGACGTAGCTGACGCCGGCCACCGCTACCGCCAGATCGCCCGAGTAGGTCTCACGTGCCTCACTGACCGTCCGCACCGAGTCGTTCCAGACCGGCAGATGGGTCAGCAGCAGCCGCCGGACCTGTGCCTCGGTCGCGGCAGCACCAGCCCGCTTTCCGGTGAGATGGACGCCGTCGATGTCGTCGTCGCGACCCTCGTGGAAGGCGGCCTCGCACAAAAACATGTGCGCACCGAACGCTGCTTCGACCAGTTCCGGGCAGCTGTCGGTGTCGCCGGAATAGGCGAGCACCCGCGTGACCGGCCCGTCCGGCGTGGGCTCGGTCGCCTCGACGCGGATGGCGTAGGCCTCCTCCACCGGATGCCGTACCGGATACGGAGTGATGGTGAATGGCCCTAATTTCACTGGCTCCCGCTCAGCCCAGTGGTGGAAGTCGAACTCCTCTGTCATGCCGGGGTCCAGTTCCAGTCCGTAGGCCGTGGCCATCCGCTCCGAGGTGGCAGCCGGGCCCCATACTGGAATCCGGCCCCTGGCCCAGCCGTCGGGATTCCAGCGCACGGCCACATGCAGGCCGCACAGGTCCATGCAGTGGTCCGGGTGCAGGTGGCTGAGGAAGACCGCATCGATATCTTCCAACGCCATGTAGCGCTGGGCGGTCCCCAGGGCGCCGTTGCCCAGGTCCAGCAGAATGCGCCAGGTGCGTTCGCCGTCGTGGGCGCTGACCAGATAGCACGACGCCGGGGACAGCGGCCCAGGGAACGAACCGCTGCAACCGATGATGGTCAGGTTCATGCCCGCTCCCCCACGTTGTGCCGCCCTGAGGCGTCGGCAGAGGGCGCAACCCCGGCTATCGCCCCCGAGCCGGCAAGCGGCGGGATTTTGGCTGCCGGCTCAGCACCCGCGAAGGGAGAAATTTTGGACGCCGGCCGGGTGCCGGCGCGCGCGGCGGCAATCATTTCCGGGGTGATCCGGGCCATGCTGCCCGTAGGGTACTGCGCGGCGACGCGGTCCACATGTTCCACCGCGATCACTTCCGGCCCCAGGAACCGGCGCGCCAGCACTTCAAAGGACGGGGCGTCTCCGGTGGCAAGGAAGTGGTGCTCTCCGGGCGTTTCGTCAGGCCGGAGCAGATTGTGCGAAACCAGCGACCGGTAGACGTCTTTGGCCGTCTCCTCCGCACTCGACACCAGCGTCACGCCGTCGCCCATGACGTAGGAGATGACGCCGGTCAGCAGCGGATAGTGCGTGCAGCCAAGCACCAGCGTGTCCACGCCTGCATGCTTGAGCGGCTCCAGGTACTCTTCGGCGGTGGACAGCAACTCCTCGCCGGCAGTGACACCGGCCTCCACATATTCCACGAACCGCGGACAAGCCACCGACGTCACGTCAAGGTGCGGTGCGGCGGCGAAGGTGTCCTCATAGGCCCGCGAGCCGACCGTGGCCGACGTGCCGATCACGCCGATCCTGCCGCTGCGGGTGGAGGCGACGGCGCGGCGGACGGCCGGCTGGATCACCTCGATGACCGGAATGCCGTAACGGGCGGTGTAGCGCTCCCGCGCGTCGCGCAGAACGGCGGCGGAGGCAGAGTTGCAGGCAATCACCAAGAGCTTGACGCCGGCGTCGACCAGTTCGTCCATCACACCCAGCGCATTGGCCCGCACCTCTGCTATGGGAAGCGGACCGTAGGGCCCGTTGGCTGTGTCTCCCACGTACAGGATGGACTCGTTGGGCAGCTGGTCTATGACCGCGCGGGCCACTGTCAGGCCGCCGACCCCGGAATCGAAGATGCCGATCGGAGCTTCGGGTTGGATCAACATCGGGGTGTCACTGCCTTCCAGGCTCATATTCACTAGAGGATAAGACCTCCGCAGGCCCTTGGGCGAACTTACGTGCGGCTTATGTTAGCCATCTCACAGTGTTACCGGCCCAGGCGGCCACTTGCGGAGCGGCCGCCTGGGCCGCTGGGCAGGCCGCTTGGTCGATGAGCCGCCGGCTCCGACCGTGTGCAGGCTTCGAGTGAAGGAGGCGTTGCGGCGCCGGCCGGTTGGAGGCGCTGTTGGATCCGCCTAGCGGTCGCGGCCGTGCGAGCGCTCCAGTCCGTCCAGCAGCGCTTGCATCAGTGTCTCCTGCAGCCAGGTCATAAAGTTGTAGACCAGCGCAAGATAGGTCTCCAAGTCCTCGGCCTGGGACCAGTCGTCGACCTCATGCAACGCCTGGGCGTCCTCATCAGTGCGGATGTTCAACCGTTCGGCCAACACCAGCCGCACGTCGTTGACCGCTCTGGCGAATAGCCGGGCCTGCTCGTCGGTAAGCTGCAGCGGCGTGTGTTCCAGCAGCAGCGCGCTGGCACGCAGCGCCCCGAGCTTGTCCTCCCGCAGCGAGCGCTCGGTGAGCTTGCGGAACTCGAGGGCCCCGCCGTCGTCGTGCTCCACCGCATCCGGCAGCAGCCGGAGCAAGGCAGCATCCTGGGGTTTGGTGGCGTCGAGGTCCAATCCCACCATTGCCGCCAGGGGATCTTCGTCCGGCCGGTCGATTTCCAGCATGGCAATGACGTCCCCGAACAGCTTCCCCACTAGGTCCCGCTCGGCGGGCTCCAAAAACCCGGTGATCCCTTTGCGTGTGTGCTTGAATGCCTTGGCCATCTACGCCTGATCCGCCTTCTGGTACGTGGCCCACAGGCCGAAAGAATGCATCGCCACGGTGTCCCGCTCGGCCTGCTCGCGGCTGCCGGTGGCCACTACCGACTTACCCAGCTGGTGCACCTCAAGCATCAGCTTGCGGGCCTTGGCCTCCGAGTAGCCGAAGTAGCTTTGGAAGACATAGCTGACGTAGCTCATCAGGTTGACCGGATCGTTCCACACGATGACGACCCACGGGACGTCTTTGGCCGTGAGTTCCGCCGATTCCGTGCGGCGGGACGTCTCGATATCCGCGTCGAGCACGGTTGTGCAGGAGGGAAGCATGCTCACGGTCATGGCTTCCATTGTAGGCAGGGCGGGGCAGGACAGTCCGACGGCGGTGCCAAGCGCACTCCGACGGGGGACCGCCGGTGCGCGGTGTGCACCACGGGGTGACATCGGTGGGTGGCATGTCCCACTGGGTGACACCGGGGCGTGGCATGTCCCACGGGGTGACACCGGTGCGCAAAGTACTCAGACGGCACACACAGGATTAGAGTCGGGGATGTGAACAATGCAGCCGGCTGGGGCCACCCCAGCACCTCCCTGTATACCGACCATTACGAGCTGACCATGCTCCAGGCCGCCCTGCACTCCGGCGCAGCCCACCGGCGCTCTGTCTTCGAGGCGTTCGCCCGCCGGCTTCCCGAGGGGCGGCGATACGGCGTCGTGGCCGGAACCGGCCGGATCCTGGAGGGAATCGAGCACTTCACGTTCTCCGCTGACCAGCTGGATTTCCTGGCCCGGACGGACGTAGTGGACGCGAAGACCATCGACTGGCTGGCCAATTTCCGTTTCTCCGGCGACATCTACGGCTACGCCGAGGGCGAGGCCTACTTCCCGTACTCGCCGATCCTGATCGTGGAATCGAGCTTCGCCGAAGCCTGCGTTCTGGAGACGTTCATCCTTTCCGTGCTGAACCATGACAGCGCCATCGCCTCCGCAGCTTCCCGAATGACCGGGGCGGCCGGCAGCCGGCCCTGCATCGAGATGGGGTCCAGACGAACCCATGAAGAGTCGGCGGTGGCTGCGGCCCGTGCCGCGGTGATCGGTGGCTTCGCCAGCACCTCCAACCTCGAAGCCGGCTTCCGGTACGGGGTGCGCACGGTGGGGACGGCCGCCCATTCCTTCACCTTGCTGCACGACAGCGAGCAACAGGCCTTCGAAGCGCAACTGGCGTCGCTGGGCGTGGGAACCACCCTGCTGGCGGATACCTACGACGTCGAGACCGCCGTCCGTACGGCCGTGGACTTGGCAGGTCCGGAACTGGGCGGTGTGCGCCTGGACTCAGGCGACCTGATCGCCCAGGCTCAGTGGGTGCGCAAGTTGCTGGACGATCTGGGGAACCACCACACCCGCATCACGGTCACCTCGGACTTGGATGAGTTCGCGATCGCTGCCCTCGCCTCCGCTCCGGTGGACTCCTACGGCGTGGGCACCGCGCTGGTCACCGGCTCCGGCGCGCCCACCGCCAGCATGGTCTACAAACTGGTCAGCCGCGAAGATGCCGACGGCCGGCAGGTTCCGGTCGCGAAGGCGTCGAAGAACAAGATTTCCGTCGGGGGACGCAAATACGCGCTGCGCCGGCTCAACGACCGGGGCGCCGCCACCGCCGAGGTGGTCGGGATTGGCCACCCACCTTTCGACGACGGCAACGACCGGGCGCTGCTGCACCAGTTCATCACCGACGGCAAGCTGGCAGATGGCTGGACCGGTGCCGAAGGCGTCCGTCGCGCCGCCGAACGCCACACCTCTTCCATGGCCGAGCTGCCCGGTGCCGTGCACCGCCTGCAGCGCGGCGAAGCCGCCATTCCCACCGAATTCGAGGAGCAGTCATGACACGCGCACTGATCATCGTCGACGTCCAGAACGACTTCTGCGAGGGAGGTGCCTTGGCGGTCAACGGCGGAGCCAAGACTGCCGCCGACATCAGCGAGCACCTGGAGACCCAGCCGGACGAATACGACGTCGTGGTCGCGACGCAGGACTGGCACGTGGAGCCTGGCAGCCATTTCTCCGAGGCGCCGGACTTCGTGGACAGCTGGCCGCGGCACTGCGTGGCAGGAACGCGCGGAGCGGACCTGCATCCTGACCTGGACACCGACCGGATCGACGCCTACTTCCGCAAAGGCCAGTTCGACGCCGGCTACTCCGGGTTCGACGGGCTGTTGGCGCCGGCGGACGAGGTAGCCACCGGCGAACGCGAGGGCGACGAGGAAGAAGAAGAGACCGAGATGCCCAGCCTGGACGACTGGCTGCAGGAGCACGAGGTTGACGAAGTGGTGGTGGCCGGGTTGGCCACGGACTACTGCGTCCGCCAGACCGCGCTCGACGCCGTGCAGGCCGGTTACGCCACCTCGGTGAACCTGGCGCTGACTGCTGGAATCAATCCCGAGCGGGTGGAAAAGACTCTGGCCGAGTTCACCGACAACGGCATCGACATCATCAAGTAGCCGGGCGGGCCTGCGCCCGGGCTACTTGCGGCCGATGAACCAGTCCTGGAGCTTCTTCAGGCGTTTGTTCAGCTGCTCTTCGTTGGCTTGGGCCACCGCCGGGCCGCCGCAAACCCGGCGCAGCTCGGAGTGGACCACGCCGTGCGGCATGCCGGAGCGCGCAGACCAGGCGGAAACGTTCTTGGCCAACTGGTTGCGCAGTTCGGTTAGCTGCCGGTGGTCAACCACGGCCGGTGCCGGTTCCGGATCAGCCGCCCCACCGGCCCGCCGGCGCTTGCGCGACTGCTGTTCCTGCTGGCGCTGGCGCAGCAGCACGCCCACCTGCTCGGCATCCAGCAGTCCGGGGATGCCCAGGAAGTCCAGTTCGTCTTCGCTGCCGACTTCTCCCCCGGTGCCGAACTCGGCGCCGTCGAAAAGCACCCGGTCGAAGGAGGCTTGGGAGTCCAAGGCTTCGAACTTCTGCTTGGTCAGTTCGCCCGATGCTTTGTCTTCCCTGTTGGCCTGCTCCATCAGGGCCTCTTCGGGGATGAAACCCTCGTCGTTGTCCTTGTCCGGCCGGTCCAGCGCGTGGTCGCGTTCCAGTTCCATCTGGTTGGCCAGTTCCATCAGGTTAGGCACTGACGGCAGGAACACCGACGCCGTCTCGCCGCGCTTCCGGGCACGCACAAAACGGCCCACGGCCTGGGCAAAGAACAGCGGCGTCGCCGTCGACGTGGCGTACACGCCAACGGAGAGCCGGGGCACGTCCACGCCTTCGGACACCATGCGCACGGCAACCATCCAGCGGCTGTCGCCGGCGGAAAACGACTCGATCTTTTCGGAGGCGCCGGCGTCGTCGGAGAGGATTACGGTGGCGGATTCGCCGGTGATCTTCTTGAGCTGGCCGGCATAGGCCCGGGCGTCGTCGTGGTCGGTGGCGATCACCAGCCCGCCGGCGTCGGGGACGGCGCGGCGCACCTCGGTCAGCCGCTTGTCGGCTGCCGCCAGCACCGAGGGTATCCACTGTCCCTGCGGGTTCAGCGCGGTGCGCCAGGCCTGGGCGGTGATGTCCTTGGTCACCGCCGCCTCGCCGAGTGACGCTGCGTACTCATCGCCGGAGCTGGTCCGCCAGCGCATCTGCCCGGAGTACGCCATGAACATCACCGGGCGCACCACGTGGTCACGCAGGGCGCTGCCGTAGCCGTAGGTATAGTCGGCCCGCGAGCGGCGGATGCCGTCCCTGTCTTCGGCGTACTCCACGAACGGAATCGCCGCGGTATCGGAGCGGAACGGCGTGCCGGTCAGCGCCAGACGCCGGGCGGCGGGTTCGAAGGCCTCGCGGATGCCGTCGCCCCAGCTGAGGGCGTCGCCGCCGTGGTGGATCTCGTCCAGAATCACCAGCGTCTTGGCAGCTTCGGTCTTGGCCCGGTGCAGCAGCGGCTTCATGGCCACCTGCGCATAGGTGACGGCGACGCCGATGAAATCGCGGCCGTGCGACCCGTCGGAGTTCTTGAAGTTCGGATCGATGGCCAGGCCCACCCGCGCCGCGGCATCCGCCCACTGGCGCTTGAGGTGGTCAGTCGGTGCGACGACGGTGATCCGGTTGACGATGCCGCGGTCCACCAGCTCGGTGGCCACGCGCAGGGCAAAGGTCGTCTTGCCCGCGCCGGGGGTCGCGACGGCGAGGAAGTCCTGCGGGGCCATCTCGAAGTACTTCTGCAGGGCTTCGGCCTGCCACTGGCGCAATTTGGGCGCTGTGCCCCAGGCCGCCCGTTCCGGGTAAGCCGGCGGCAGCACCGGTCCGGCGCCAAATAGTGTGTCGTTGCTCATTCGCTGGCCTCCTCCCGTTGTTCCTGCCTGTTGTCCGTCCGTTCCGCGCTGCGCCACCCGGTGGCGATTCCGCCCGCCGCCACCACCGCCAGGACCAGCCAGATCACCACATAGACGCCGATCGAGCCGGGGTTGTCCGGATCACGCAGCAGTGAAAACAACCCGCCCGCCCCGGCAGTGCCCACCACGCCGCCCAGCTGGTCGGCCAGCTGCAGTGACGCGGAGTTCCGTCCGCGCTCCTCGGGGGCGGACATCTTCAGCACCATCACGGAGGTCGTGGACAACGCCATGCCCATGGAGAAACCGGCCAGCGCCCAGACCGCAATGAGCGCCCAAAGCGGCACGGACGGTGATGACACCAGCGCCATCAGCCCCATGCAAACGGTCAGGATGCCGGATCCGATCACCAGCATCCGGTGCCGTTCCGTCACCACGCGGGCTTGCAGCCAGGACCCGATGCTCCAGCCCACCGCGCCGGCTGTCAGGGCCAGGCCTGCCGTGGCCGGCGAGATCCCGTGCGCCGCCACCAGCATCAGCGGAATGAACGCCTCGGCGCCAAAAAACGCCAGATTGATCAGTCCGCGGGTAGCGATCACACTGGGCAGCCCGCGCCGCAGCCGGAGAGTGCCGGCGGGCATCAGCTTGGGCAACGCCAGCAGCGCCGTCACCGCTCCGCCGGCTGCCAGCACGTACAGCAGCACCAGCTTCCATGCCGGCCCACCGGCGACCGCTTCGAACAGCGCCCACTGGGCCAGGAACACGCCGCCGGCCAGCAGCAGGCCCCGCGCCGCCTGCAGGCGGCCGGCGCGCCGGTCCGTCGTCGGGTTCTCCGGCGCACCCAGGCTCCGGGTCTGCGGCCACACCACCAGCACTGCCAGCAGGAAGATGGGCGCCACGCCGTAGAACACCAGGCGCCAGGAAACGTACTCGGCGACGACGCCGGCGGCCAGCGGCCCCACCAGCGACGGCACCACCCAGGCCGCGGCCAGCCAGCCGAATACGACCGGTTGCAGCCTCTGCGGGTAGACCTGCCCGATGATCACGTAGACGGCAACGATCGCGAAGCCGCCGCCCAACCCGGCGACGGCCCGGCCGGCGGTGAAGATCCAGAATTCCCCGGCCACTCCGGAGACCACCAGGCCGGCCACCATCAGCACCAGGCCCGCGCCGAGCGCCGGACGCGGGCCCTTGGCGTCACACCAGACGCCGGCCACCACGCTGGCCAGCAGCGACGCGGTCAGGAACATGGAGAAGGCCAGCCCGTAGGCCGACTTGCCCTCCAGATCGGCCGCCACAACCGGCATCGCCGTCGCCACTGCCACTGCCTCGAACGCCGCCAGCGTGATCACCGTCAGCAGGCCGATCGTCAGCGGCCGGTAGGCAGCCGACATGGCGCCGGGCGCGCGGACGGCAGTAGATTCGGTCATTAAGGAACCAGGACTAACTTTCT
>NZ_JBNHHB010000178.1:0-10703 GCF_059091905.1 Arthrobacter sp. Dra40 | reverse complement strand
ACCTGATTTCGGGTTCGGTGAACTCCTGCGAGGCATCGGAGACCAGCAGCATGGCGTCGGCGGTAGGCAACGCTGTCAGGGTGGTCAGGGAGTGGGCCGAGTCCAATCCCCCGACACCCGGGGAATCGACCAGGGCAAGTCCGCCGGTTAGCACCTTGCGGGGCAGAAAGACCTCCGCGGCCGCCAGCCCGCGCTCATTTCCCGGATTCCCCCGTTCCGAGACGTGCTCGGCGAGTTCCTGAAGGGCAATTGGACGGCGCTCCAGTTCAACGTCCCCCTCGGCCGCGGCGGCGTTCCCCTTCGGCACGAGGATCACGGCCGAGGCGGTTTCGCCGTGCTTCACCACAGTTGGCACCGAGGTGGCGACGTCGTCGTCAATAGGACAGACAGGTGCATGAACCAGCGCATTGATGAGCTGACTCTTGCCCTGCTTGAATTCGCCGACGACGATCACCCGGGTGCTCGGATCAAGCAATCGGCTGCGGGTTTGTTCCAGTCGCCGCTGCAAGTCCGCGCGCTCGCCCTTCCTGGCCAGTGCCAGGCCCTGGTCCACCAGCTTGACGAGTTCGACCACCGTACCCCTTTCAAAGCTCCGGCCATGCGGCCGGACCGCGACACCGTCCAGCAGGAGGTCCCCCGGCCTCCTGCTGGACAGTTGATCTGTCGTAATTCAGATATCAGATCGGTTACTCGGCGGTCTCTTCGGCGACCACTACGTTGTCTTCGATTTCCAGCTCGCTGTCCGCCACGATGACGGAGTCGTTGACCGAGTTGTCGTTGAACGAATCCTCGACGTCGATCTGGGCGTCCACCTGCACGTCCGTGTTCGTGGAGTTGTCGTTGAACGAATCCTCGACCTCGACCTCTTTGTTGAAGGAATCCTCCACGTTGATCTCCGTGGTATCGCCGTTGAACGAGTCGTCGATGTCCACGTTCGTGGAATTGTCGGACGAGTAATCCTTCGAGTTGTCGGAGTTGTCGTTGAACGAGTCGTCCACGTCGATGTCCACGTCAGTAGTGGAGTTGTCGGAGTTGTCCACCGAGTTGTCGGAGTTGTCGTTGAACGAATCCTCCACGTCGACGTCCAGGTCGAGGTCCGTGTTGTAGGAGTCGTCGTTGTAGGAGTCCTCGACGGAGTTGTCGGTATCCCCGACGGTAACGTCGCCATCAACATCGCCAGTCGTCACGGTGGTGGAATTGTCGGTGGAGTTATCCTCCGAATTGTCCTCGGAGTTGTCCAAGGTGGCGTCCCCGCCGGCAGCAACCGAGCCGTCGCCCGAGGCGATCACGGCGTCGTTGTCGAACCACTGGTTGACGTCACCGTCGGCCCAGATGTTCTGGTTGACTGACTGGTCAGTGATGGTGTCGCGGTCGTCCACCGTGGACGTGTACGAGTAGTTGTTCACGATGTGCGTCAACTGCTGGACGGCGTGGGCGTGGTCGTCGCCGCCATGACCGCCGCCGCCGTGGCCCCCGCCACCATGACCGCCACCGCCGTGGCCCCCGCCACCATGACCGCCACCGCCGTGGCCCCCGCCACCGTGCCCTCCGCCGCCATGCCCCATGCCGCCGTCGTTGCCCCAACCACCGTTACCCCAACTGCCGTTGCCGGAGTTATCACTGGACCAGTCTCCGGTGTCGCCACCTGAGTGGTTGCCGCCGGTGTTGTACTCGCGGTCAAAGGACGACCTGGCGTCCACCGGAGCGTAATCGAGGATGACCGGCATGATGGCGTCGACGTCATCGGCGCACACGTCGCCCAGACCGGCCTCGGCCAAGGCGCCCTCCGGGTCATCCTGGAACTCGGCCGCAGCGCGCGGATCACGGAGCAGGTTCATAATGAATTCAAGAAGAGAGCTTGCAAGCGTAGGCATTGTGTGAATCCCCATTCGTTTCCTACTGGTCTGGCCAAACTATGGATGGTGGCCCGCCCAGCTGAGTTGCTGGGCTTGGTTCAAAGCTACGGTCGGGGTGCTGCTGCCGGCATCGGGGGTTCCTCCCCCGCGACCCTGCCCTTGCAGGGGGTTCGCGGTGTCCGGGGACTAGGTAGGGACGGGTCCCCGGCTTGACCATGCGCGGAATTATGGTCCCTGAGAGCTGTCGTCCCCGAGCACAAGCCGTAACTTGGTCAGCAGCTCCGAGCGGTTTGCGGCCCCTAACCGGCGGCGAATACGGGCAATGTGGTGCTCTGCGGTCCGCGGCGAGATGAAAATAGCTGCGCCGATCTCCCGGTAGGTCTTGCCCTCCAGGACGAGCCGGGCAACCTCACGCTCCCGCTCGCTCAGTACAGGGCTTTCCGGCCCAGGCGTGCCTCCCGCTGGAACCGTCATCCGCCCCACCTGCCCCGCGGCGGCCGGCTCAGCCGGCGGCGCATCCATGGTTCGTGCCTCCATCGTCCCCCGCGTTCCGGGATGCAGGTCCCTGGCACAGGCCAACAGACGGCTCATGTCCTTACGTTCGTCCGCATGCGCTGCCGCGTGTCCGGCGAGCCGCGCCCCGTCCCAGGTGAGGCCGACGGACGCCAGCGCCCGGGCGGATTCTTCGACAACGCGCGACTCGATCCTGCCAGCCAGCACCGAGACCCAGGTTCGGCCGGCACCTGCAAGCACAGCCGCCAAGTGGTACGTCCCCGAAGCCCTGACCAGCGCCGAGGCATGGGGCGCGAGTTCGCGGGGCTTGTCCGCCAAGATAGCTGCCTGCACGGCGTACCAATGCAACGAAGTGGACCACAACGCTGGTTCACCGAGCTTCCCCAGCAGTGCCCATGCTTCGGTCAGATGCTGTTGAAGCCGTGCGGAATCGCGCAGGCGGGCAGCTGCTACTGCGAGTTCCCCCAACGGCAAGAGGTTGTAAAGGTCGACGGCGACGTGCAGCACGCGACCCCGGGCGCGTTCCCACGCCCGCACCAGGCCGGCTGTGTCATCGGTTCGGCGCGCCAGCCCCACCTGCAAGGCATCCAGCAACAATTGATCCCGCGGCGTGGGACGTATTCCGCTGGCCGTCGCTTCGGCAATGGCTGCCCCCGCGGTGTCCGGGTGGTCCTGCAACATGGCAACCCAGGCGCGCAGGAGGAGTAGCCTCAGGCGGGCGGCCGGACCTCCTTGGCCTCCGGACAGCGCATCGTCGAGGACCGACTCCGCAACGGAGAGCTCCCCGCTGTGCAGCGCGACCACCGCTGCAAGGGCTGCCGGGCTATCCGGCAGCGGAATGGCGGCCCCGGAGGCGGTCAGCATGTCGGATGCCCGCACCAGCGCCGGAAGTGCTTGGTCGAAGTGCTCGCCGATGGACGCGGCAATACCTTGGCCCATCAGCGACACGGCAACGTTGGTCAGTGTTGGAGAGTTGTCGTCCCGGCCGCTGCCGTTGAGCAGACCTAGGGCGGAGCCCGCCTCACCCGTTCCGATCATGACGACGGCGGCGAGCGCCGCGGACGTGTCTGTAGCAGGAGATCCGAGCCATCGGTAGACCTGGGCGCTGCGGGCCATCAAGCCCCGCTGCGCCCACAATGACGCTGCAACATGTGCGGTGCGAGGTTTGTCCGGTGCCTCCCGCCGGGCCAGGAGCGGATCGAGAATCCGGCCCGCCGCTTCCAGGTCTCCGGTCACCAAGGCCGCCTGAGCGCGGCGCGAGGCTGTTGCCGCACCGTCGGCGCCGGCAGCAACCGCTTCACCGTAGAGTGCTGCCGCCAACTGCGGCTCGGTAGCCAGAGCATCGTCACCCGCCGTTTCAAGGGCCGCCGCCACCCGCGGGTCCTGGAACCCGCTCTGTGCCAGAGCACGGGCAACCGCAGTGAGCGCCGGAGCACTGCTGTCGGAGAAGCAATCTGCCAAGGAGTGCTGGACCGCCCGCACTTGATGCGGCGGTGTGCAGTGCAGCAGAACGCTGCGCATCAGCGGAACAAGATTCCCTTCTGGCAGGATCAGTCCTGCCGCCGCCGCCTGCGACATGAGGGGGGCGATCCCGCCCGGCAGCGCCTGCAGTCCGGAAGGAACCGGGCCTGCCGGATCGAAACCGACCGCAAGGGCCACCAGCAACTCGCGCAGTTCCGGCTCCAGTCGTTCGACTTCATAACCCACGTGGTTCGTGAGGGCACTGAACCTGACCGGATCGGTTGGAAGATGGCGGCCATCGTCGCCGATTTCTTCCAACACATGCTGGACCAACCAGGGCATACCGCCGGTGAGCTCGAAAATTCGGTCCAAGCTAGCGCCCGGCAGCGGACGGGATCGGGTAGCCGCGGCATGAACGGCGATCTCGTCCCGGGTCCAAGGCCCCAGCAAGACGGGCCTCCGGTGTGACTCAAGCACTGCTGTCAGCCGTTTCAACGCGGGCAGCTGCGGCCACGTCCGGAACGCCATCACAAGGTTCACACCCTGCCCGTCCACCAATTGATGGACACGCTCCAGCTCGGTTTCCGAGAGCTGATGAGCGTCGTCGATCAACACGGTGGCGCCCTCTTCCACCGTGTCCTGCCCAAGTGCCTGCTTGCCCGAGCGGACGGGGATCCCTGCCTCCCCATAGGCGGCCGCCAAGTTCTCTAGCAGAATGCTCTTGCCCGAACCTCCAGCCCCGGACACTGTGGCTACCAGACGTGCCGTCGGTTCCGCAGTAGCTTCCGCCACCAGCTGTGCAGCCTCCCGGTTGACCAACCGCCTGCCCTCGGGCTGGGCCGGAACCACTGCCGTCATGCCCCCGCCGGAGAAGGCGGTTCGGTTGGATCAGCCGAGGGAGCAGATGTCTGGGCCGGATCCACCGCAGCCGGTGCGGTCGGCTCCTCCGTCGGCGGAGGCTCAACAGCTGCCGTCTCCGGTGGGGTAAACGAGGGCTCAGGTTCAGGTGCAGGAGGAGGCTCGACCGGCGGTGGCTCCGCCGGATCCGGCACAGGCTCGATAGTCGGTTGCTGAGGGACCGTCGGCTGCGGATTGGCAGGGGACGGTTCGGGAACGGAGCCAGGCGGCGGCGTTCCTGGCGCCGCGGGGCCACCGGTGCCCGGGGTCGGTGTGTTGGCGCCGTTATCCCTAGCCGACCCTGAAGCCTGCCCTGAACCGCCGTCGGTTGATGACGTGCTGCCGGTACCCGTCGCCGGCTTCCCGTTCGGCGCCGTCGTTGATCCGCCCGTCGCTGTATCCTGCGTGGAACCTGCGGAACCCGCGGACCCTGGGGAGCCGTCTCCACCGGGTGCTGCCGTGTCCGTGGATTTCGCCGCGGAATTGTCCCAGGAGACCACGGGACTCAGGCCAAGCGGCGCCGGGTCCGCTGCCATCACCGAATTGGCCGGTCCGGCTCCTTCACGCGCTTGAGTTGCTCCATCCGGAACGTACGCGTTCCGTTCTCCGGTGCTCCCTTGGGCAACTCCTGACAATGAGCCAAACAGGCCGAATTCGTGGGGGCTTTGGGCGGCCGTTGCGGTCAGCACGGTAAGCGCCGCCGCCGCCACTGCTACAGCCGCGGCCCGCATGGCCAGGACTGGTTTCCGGGCGCCCTCGGCGCCATCGGCTGCGGGCGCGGCGTGTGGATGAAGGTGAGACGGTGCCACGGCACTGGTGGTCACATGAATAGACAGCTCCGGCTCGCGTTCCACGGCATCGTCCGGAACAGAAGCAAAGTAATTCCGGGCCGCGAAGTACGCGGCACCCAGGCTGATCGATGCCTTGGGATCCGCGTCTACGGCGATGGGGCGACCTAGCTCCGCGGACAGCGATTGAGCAACCAGCGGGATGCGGGACGAGCCGCCCGTCAACAGGACTGCTTTCAAATCGTCGGCTGCAACTTCGGCTGATTCGAGAGCCCGGCGGAGGGAGCCGATCGTGTCCCCCACCAGCTGGGAAATCATGCCCTCAAACTCCGCCCGCACTAGGCGGATTCCGGTCTGCAGCTCCGGCAACAAAACCGGGATCGTGGCCTCGGAATCAACTGACAGGGCTTCTTTGGCTTCGACGCACTCGCGCCGGATCCGGTCCAGTGCCACCCGCGCTTGCTCTGTGCTGGGGTCCACACCGCTGAGCCCGCCGTCCAGGCTTTCAACCACATGGCCAAAGACGAGGTCGTCGACGTCCGCACCACCGACCCGCTCCAGACCTTCAGGTCTGCCCAACAGCGTGAACGAGGACGCGTCGTTTTTGTGCAGCACGGCAGCGTCAAAGGTCCCGCCGCCGAAATCATAAACTGCGATCAAGCTGCCTTCGCTGACCCGCGTTTGCGAGGCGTAATGCAGCGCTGCCGCTTCCGGCTCACTGAGCAGGATGGCGTCTGCCAACCCCACGCCGGCCAGAGCACGGCGGATGAGTCCGGTTTTATAATCACCCCAGCTGGCCGGATGGGAGACCACAACGCTTTCCGGCAGTTCGCCCTCGCGTTCCTGCGTTCGGTCGGCAACCCACCGCACCACCGTTGCGAAAATATCCTCAGGTGGGACGAACAGATCCCCCACCATGATCGGCACTGAATCACCGATGCGCCGCTTGAATTCACGGACCACACGGTCAGGCGAACCAATGGCCCGTCGTTCAGCCGCCTCCCCCACCAGGACGGCGCCGTCGGCCCCCACATAAATGACCGACGGCACGGCCGCGGCCCGCGCACCCAGATTTACAGTTTGCGGCTGTTGAACCTTTCGATCTTCACCCCCAAAGCGCGCAATCGCTGCTGCCGTGAAACTTGTTCCGACATCGACACTTAGTACATAAGCCATGAATCCCCCAAGGTACGTCCAGCAAAGGAACGTCCCCCACCGCTCTTCATCGTGTCTCCAGAGCCATGCTCTGCTTCCCCACTGGCCGGGCGGTGTCTATCCATCCGGCCCTTATGCAGCCATTGGTGGAGCTCTGCGGATGACGACTCTTCAGCAACCCGGCACAGTGCCCCGGCAATGATCCGGCGTCCTCATTGGATGCCGTCCCGTTGCATTCAGCGTAGGAGTGGTCCGAGGGTAAGACAAGGGAGCGATTCCGACCCTTTGGTCCGGGAAAGGGCAGGCCACCTTTGGTTAATGGTTTACCAATATGAGTAGTTTGACCGCGCCCCTGTAAGCCTTCCGTGGTACATATGCGCTCAGTCGAATTCTGGTTGGCCGGAGTCCTGCGGCGCAAAACGGCCAATAGATCACACCTGCCGCATACAATGAAAAACGTGATTCCATCAGCCCCCCAAGCGCTGTGAAAAATATTTCCAAAGGTCCCGCCTGCATCCGGCCTCTTGCGGTGTTTTTGCGGGGCATAAACGTCGGCGGTATCCGCATCGCGATGAAAGATCTGCAGCGGGTTCTCACTGAGGCAGGCTTCGTTCACGTGAAGACTGTGCTCGCCTCGGGCAACGTAGTGCTGTGTGCCGACAAAACTGACCTCGGCGCGGTCAAGGAGAGCATCCAGGCAGCCCTGCGGACTGCTTTCGGCTACGACGCATGGGTGATAGTCAAGACGCCGCAGGAAGTCGCGGCCATCATCGGCGGCTACCCGTTCACCCCAGCCGAGGACGGCGCTCCGCGGCATGCCTACGCGGTACTCACCACGGGTGAAGACGTCGTGAAACTCCTACTCGAGGACTGTCCCGGGCTCTCACCAGAAGAACGCGCTGTCTCAGGGGGCGATGTCCTGTATTGGGAAGTTCCTATAGGCAGCACACTGGAGTCGAACCTGGCCAAGCACATGGCCAAAGCCAAGTACAAGCCCTTGATCACCACCAGGAACCTCAACACGATGCATAAGGTACTGGCGCAGTTCCCGCCGGAAGGTTAGGAGGCCGCGGCGCCTGATACCCGGGAGGAGCGGCACCGCCCCGAAGTCATCCTGCCGGTGGATGGCGGCGGCAACGGTGCGATTCTAGACTCATGATGTTGCGGCGTGGGCGCCGCCGGTCAGCCGGGTTTGTGACCACACAGGGAGGGGGAGCCTATGCTGTTCGATTCAGTCATCTGGATTTCGGCTGCAGTATGCGCCGGGCCCTTCGCCGTGCTTCTGGCGGCCGGCGCCCTGGTCAGCATCCGGCGAAGCAGCCGACGGCGCGCAGCGAAAGCAGGATGGTTTTTGGTGGTGCTTGTACTGCCCCTTCTTGGTCCACTGGTCTGGTTCCTGACAGCCTCGCGCTGGGCGGCTCCTCGTTCGATTCAGCCCGAAAACGGTTCCGTACATCAGAGGGCAGCACCGCCGGGGCCCTGACCCTTGGAGGGCTCCACTATTTCCGGACAGGTCGTGGTCCATGCCCTGACGGCATGGGTCCATGCCATCTGCGTGTTGGACGCGAATCCGCGGAGTTCTTACTGTTTCAGTCATGACCACCCACACAGCGGCGCACGCCCCCAGAACCCCACCCATCAGCGGCGAGCAGATCCTCCAGGTGGGTCCGGTGAACCCCGCGGTCGCCGCAGCCTTGGCCAATGAATTCGGCGCACTGATGCTCCCGGACGGGCCGGAGCGAGGGACATTCCTGCAACAACACGCCAGCAGGATCCGAGTCGCCGTCTGTTCCGGACGTGTTGGGGTAGATGCCGGCCTGATGCGCCAACTCGAGAACCTCGAAGCAATCGTAAACTTCGGTGTGGGCTACGATGCCACCGACGTTGTCCAAGCGAACGAACGCGGAATCCTGATCAGCAATACTCCGGACGTGCTGACTGACTGCGTGGCTGACACCGCGCTGGCGCTGTACTTGGGTGCACTGCGTCGGATCAGCGCGGCCGACCGTTTCGTTCGCCGCGGCGAGTGGGCAACGTCCTCCTTTCCCCTGACAACCCGCGCCTCCGGGAAGACGGTAGGCATTCTGGGCCTGGGACGCATCGGCGAGGCCATCGCGAAGCGGCTGGAAGCCTTCGACTGCCGCATCCACTACCACAACCGCAAACCCCTCGAAGGCTCCGCCTACACCTACCATGCCTCACCGGCAGAACTGGCCGAAGCCGTCCAGGTACTGGTCGTCGCCGTGACCGGCGGCCCGGGGACCGCCGGGCTTGTGGACGCCGGGGTGCTGGCCAGGCTCGGCGCCGATGGCTACCTCATCAACATCGCCCGCGGCACAGTCGTGGACGAGCAAGCCTTGGTGTCCGCTTTGGCTGGCGGGCGGCTGGCCGGCGCCGGACTGGACGTCTTTGCCGATGAACCGCACGTGCCGGCCGGCCTGATGGAACTGGAAAACGTCGTCCTGCTGCCCCACGTGGGCAGCGGCACCCGCGAGACGCGCGCCGAGATGGCCGCAGTGACGCTCGAAAACCTGCGCAGCTACCTCCGGTGCGGCTCCCTGCTCACTCCCGTGGATTAGCACGTTACGCTTCGTCAGCCCGATCTGTCCGGCCCGGCTCGGTCCTTGTATAACAAGTACCGAGCTTATAGTATTTCTTAACCAGCCCCTCCCGCTTTAAGGACCGCCGTGCCCTACACGCCTGATGCCATCCGGCATGTCAAACTCTCAACTGCCAGGCTGCCGCTGGCCACCCCTATCTCCGATGCCAAAGTCTTCACCGGGCGGCAAAAGCCGATGACCGAAGTGGTGCTCCTCTTTGCCGAGATCACGTCTGAACGAGGCCACGAGGGAGTTGGTTTCAGCTACTCCAAGCGGGCCGGCGGCCCGGCCCAGTACGCCCACGCCAAGGAAGTCGCCGAGACGATGATCGGCGAGGACCCCAACGACATCGCCAAGCTGTACAACAAGCTGTTGTGGGCCGGCGCGTCGGTGGGCCGCTCCGGCGTCGCTACCCAGGCCATCGCCGCTCTCGACATCGCGCTATACGACCTCAAGGCCAAGCGGGCAGCTTTGCCGCTGGCCAAGTTCCTGGGCGCCCACCGCGACTCCGTCCGCACGTACAACACGTCCGGCGGCTTCCTCAACGCCTCCATTGACGAGGTCAAGGACCGTGCCGCCCGATCCCTTGCCGAAGGCATCGGCGGCATCAAGATCAAGGTCGGCTTGCCGGACTCAACCGAGGATCTGCGCCGCGTCGCCGCTGTCCGCGAGCACATTGGCGACGGCGTACCGCTCATGGTGGACGCAAACCAGCAGTGGGACCGCGCCACCGCGCTCCGGATGGGCCGCCGTCTGGAGCAGTTCGACCTGGTCTGGATCGAAGAACCGCTGGATGCCTACGACGCCGAAGGCCACGCCGCGTTGGCTGCCGCGCTGGACACCCCGATTGCCACCGGCGAGATGCTTGCCTCGGTGGCCGAACACGAACGCCTGATCACCGCCCGCGCGTGCGACATCATCCAGCCCGACGCCCCCCGGGTCGGCGGCATCACGCAGTTCCTGCGCCTCGCCACGCTGGCGGACCAGGCCGGACTGGATCTGGCACCGCACTTCGCGATGGAGATCCACCTCCACCTGGCCGCCGCCTACCCGCGTGAACCGTGGGTAGAGCATTTCGACTGGCTCGATCCGCTGTTCAATGAACGCCTCGAGACCCGCGACGGCCGCATGATCGTGCCTGACCGCCCGGGCCTGGGCTTCACGTTGAGTGACCAGGCCCGCGCCTGGACGACGGACAGCGTGGAGTTCGGCCTCGCCTAACCGCGCCGCGTCTTGGCCCCATGACGACGGCAGTGCTCCGTACCGCCGTCGTTCCCCCACCTGTCCCAGAGAAAACGGGAGCGATGAAACCGAACCTAACGGCCACCCTGGTTGATGACCTGCGCCGGCGCATTGTCGACGGCGACATCGCTCCCGGCGACAAATTACCCAGCGAGAACACGCTGATCGCAGAGCACGGCGTGAGCCGCACC
>NZ_JBNHHB010000177.1:0-10718 GCF_059091905.1 Arthrobacter sp. Dra40 | reverse complement strand
GGGCATGCGCCACGATCGCCTCTACGAGTGCCCGGCCCACCCCGGAGCGCTGCAGCCCCGGATCCACGGCCAGCATCCTGAACTCCAGTTCGCCGTCCCGGGCGATGTCGGCATACTTTTCGCCGGCGCGGGCAAGGGTCACTGCCCCGGCAACTTTCCCGTCCCGCTCGGCCACCCAGATTTCCGCATGTTCTGCCCGGTGGGCCACGTCGGAGACATGGACCAGATAGGGGTGGTCCGCAGCCGGGAAATACCCCGCGGCCAGGTACGCCTCGCGCGTCAGGCGCTCCACGTCGTCGTAATCTGCTGCGGTGGCGGGGCGGATGGTGATGTGCATGTGCTTGGGAGGTGTCCTTGCAGGATCAGGGAACGTACGACGGCGGGGCTTGCCTGACTAGTTTCGCGCACCGCGGGCCGTGCGCGCCAATGCGCCGGCGACGGGCAGTTCCCGCTACGCCTGATCCCGGCGCCGGGCAATCCCCCGCTACGCCTGATCCCGGCGCCGGTTCGCGGCCGGGCACGTGGCGGCAGCCTCAGCCGGGCTGGCCACGGTACTTCGGCCCGGTCACTGGGTTGGACACTGGCGGGAGCAATTCCGGGTGGACCCGCCGCTGCAGGGCGGCGAGGGCCTCGGCGGGGAGCGCCAACAGGCCGTCAAGTTCTTTGCGGGCCCGCGAGTAGGCCAATTGCCGTTCGGCGGGGGTGGCGGCCCGGTCCACCGCGATGGTCAGCAGCCGGCGGGCGGTGTTCAGCCGCAGCCGTTCGGGACCGCTGAAGTGCTGGTCCTGGATTCGGCGAGCCTCGCGCTCGGCAATGTCGAAGGCGACCTCGTAGGCCCGCACCGACTCGCGGTATTCGCGCAACCTCTCGTCTGTCGCTACTTCTTCCGGAGTGACCGGCCGCAACCCGTCGGCCATGCGCTTGGCACGCAGGAACGCCACCGTGAGCGGTTCGCGGACGTCGGACATCATCGGGAAGTCAATCAGCTTGGCCACATCCAGCTCGTAGTCCAGCCAGCGCGCGTTCACCGCGTCGTGGTCGGCCATCACCGCCGCGGTGTCGCGAAGGCGCTGCTGTTCGGCCGCAGCGGCGGCGGTCCGGCGGTCGGCTTCCCGCCGGGCTGCCTCGGACCTGGCAGTTTCGCGGCGCTGTCCACCAGCCCAGCCTCTCCCTTGCCGCCGACTGCTGGCCTTGGCGCGCTGCCCCAGGCCGGAGACCACGGCGAAGCCAACCCAGATGAACCACCAGGGGAATCCGTCGGCAAAAAACTCGTTCACAGCCGCCTCACACGTCCATCATCCCATCGCACGTGACGGCAGTCACTGTTTTGTCGCAGGGGGCCATCAAAGCGGTCCGAGTTGGTGGAAACGACCGGCGCCCCGGCTGCATGCGTGCAGGGCCGGAAACCTGAAGCTGGCGGCGGTGTGGAGCTGCCGCCCATCGAAACCGGTCCTCATCGGCGAAACCGGCAGAAAACGTCGAAACCGGCGCTAAGCGACGCTGTTGTGCAGGATTACGGCCCGCTTCGGGAAGCGAGCGGTGGCGGTTTGGAACTGCCGCCCATCGAAACCGGTCCTTATCGTCGAAACCGGCGGAAAACGTCGAAACCGGCGCTTAGCGACGCTGTTGTGCAGGATTACGGCCCGTTTCGAGAAGCGGCTGGTGGCGGTTTGGAACTGCACGGCCGGGGCTGCGGCAGCATCGCGGCTAACGAGGCCGGTCGGGGCGGCGGTACGCGCTGCCGTCCCGCTCCCGTTCCAGGAAGCCGTAGTCAACCAGGGCGCGGCGGAGCATCGGCACGTCGGGAGTGAAGACGGCCAGTTTGGCGTTCAGCTCCTTTTCGGCCATGACCTCATCACCGCCGGTGACGCGGTCCCGGATGTAGCCGAGCAGTTCCAGCCGGTCGGAGGCGCGGGCTGGCAGCACCAGCAGCCCGTTGGCCAGGAAGCGTTCGGGCCCGGCCCGTTCCGGCGGCCGGGCCGCAACCAGTGTTGCCTTGAAGACGTCCGGGTCGACCGTGAGGGCACCGCCGTCGTCCATCACCAGGCCGGAAGCGAGCAGCTTCTGCCGTTCCTTGGCGGACATCTCCGGCTGTTGACCCAGCACCAGTGCCGCATACAGTTCTCGCAGCCGCTGGCTGGCCAGCGTGGAGAGGATCCGCTGCCAGCTGGGCGGTGCCGGCTTCTCCCCCGTCACGCCGTGCCGGTTTCCAGCAGCCGGCGGAACCCGTCCTCGTCAAGCACCGTCAGTCCCAGGGATTCGGCCTTGTCCAGTTTGGTTCCCGCATTCTCGCCGGCCACCACATAGCTGGTGTTCTTCGAGACGGAGCCGGAGGCCTTGCCGCCGCGGATGATGATCGCTTCCTTGGCTTCGTCGCGGCTGAAGTTCGGTAGCGTCCCGGTGACCACCACGGTCAGCCCCTCCAGTGTGCGCGGCATGCTTTCGTCCACGTCGTCGGCCATCCGCACCCCCGCGGCCGCCCACGCGTCCACAATCTCCGCATGCCAGTCCTCGGCGAACCACTCTTTCAGCGCGGCCGCGATGGTGGGGCCCACCCCGTCCACGTGCGCCAACTGGTCTTCGCTGGCGGCGCGGATGGCGTCCATCGACCCGAACGCCGTGGCCAACGCCCGTGAAGCGGTGGGACCAACGTGCCGGATCGACAAAGCCACCAGCACGCGCCAGAGCGGCTGCGACTTGGCTTTCTCCAGTTCCTCGAACAGCTTCCTGGTGTTGGCCGTGGGGACCGAGGGCTTCTTGGCGGCGGCTTTGGTGTAGAAGTATGGCACCAACTCCGTCTCGCCCGTGGGCACGCCCTTGACCTTCTTTTCGCGCCGGATCCGGACGTCGGCCAGGTCTTCGGGGGTAAGGCTGAAGATCCCGGCCTCGTTGGTGAGGGGAGGCTGTTCAGGTTCGGCTGGCCGGGTCAGCGCGAAGGCGGCCTCATAGCCCAGCGCCTCGATATCGAAAGCACCGCGGCCGGCCAGATGGGCCACCCGCTCGGTCAACTGCGCCGGGCAGGACTTGGCATTCGGGCAGCGCAGATCAACGTCGCCTTCCTTGCCCGGAGCCAGCGGGGTGCCGCACGAGGGGCAGTCGGTGGGCATCACGAAATCGCGCACCGGCGGATCCTGTGCATCCCGCAGGGCAATCACCGGGCCCACAATCTCGGGGATGACGTCGCCGGCCTTGCGAAGCACCACAATGTCGCCGATCTTCACGCCCTTGGCCTTGACCACGTCCTGGTTGTGCAGGGTCGCCATCTCCACAGTGGAACCGGCCACCTTCACCGGCTCCATGACTCCGTATGGGGTGACCCGGCCGGTGCGGCCCACGTTGACCCGGATGTCCAGGAGCTTCGTGTGGACTTCTTCGGGCGGGTATTTGTAGGCCACGGACCAGCGCGGCACCCGGGAAGTGTGGCCGAGCGCGCGCTGCAGCCCGAAGTCGTCCACCTTGATGACGATGCCGTCGATCTCGTGCAGCAGGTCGTGGCGGTGTTCGCCGTAGTGTTCGATGAAGTCCAGCACCTCGTCGTAGCTGTCCACGACTTTGAAGTAGGGGCTGGTGGGCAGTCCCCACTCGCGCAGCAGCGCGTAGGTTTCCGACTGGCTCTCCGCGACGAGACCTTCGCGGGCGCCGATGCCGTGGACGAACATGTGCAGCGGCCGCTCCGCCGTCACCTTCGGGTCCTTTTGCCGCAGCGACCCGGCGGCAGAGTTCCGCGGATTGGCAAACGGGGCTTTGCCCGCTTCGACCATCCGCTCGTTCAGGGCCAGGAAATCCTTGGTGGGGATGAAAATTTCGCCGCGGATCTCCATTTCGGCGGGGATGTTGTCACCGGTGAGCCGGCGCGGGATCTCCGCAATGGTCAGCGCGTTGTGCGTGATGTCTTCGCCGGTGGTGCCGTCGCCCCGGGTAGCCGCCCGGATCAGTTCGCCGTTGCGGTAGAGCAGGTTCACCGCCAGCCCGTCGATTTTGACTTCGCTGAGCCAGCGCAGGTTCCTGCCGTTGCCCAGGCTATCCACCGACGCGGAGGCCCGGTCCACCCAGGCCTTGAGCTCGTCCAGCGAGAAAACGTCCTCCAGCGAGTACATGCGCTGCAGGTGTTCAACCGGAGCGAAGGCGGCTGAAACCTCGCCGCCAACCTCCTGGGTGGGCGAGTCATTGGCCACCAACTCCGGGTGCAGCGCCTCGATCTCCTCCAGCCGCCGGTACAGAGCGTCAAATTCGGCGTCCGAGACAAGCGGGGTGTCCTCGTTGTAGTACGCGTAACGGTACTTACGGACGTCCTCGGTCAGCTGCTCGTATTCGTTGCGGATTGTCTCACTCGGGATCCCGCTGGCAGGGGTTTCGACTGTGCTCACCTGACTATCTTGCCGCAGAAGCGCGGTTCAGGCGACGACGGCGGATCGCTGCCCGCCCGCGCCGGACCGGCAGCGGCTTAGTCTTCCGCGTCGGGCAATTCGTCGAGCAGCGGCAGGTCGGCTGCGGTCACCAAGTGCGAGGTCACGGCGTGCTCGACCAGCCGCGCGCGCCGGTTGGTGGCAAGCTTTCCGCCGCCCCCGCGCAGTCCGGCGACGCCCACCCGGTCCAGTTTGTCGCAGACGTTGTCCAGCTTGCGGTTGAACTTGGTCAGCGGCCAGCCCAGCCGGGCAGCCGCCTGCGAGGACGAGGGAATCGAGCTCAGTCCGGTGCCGTCGCGCTTGAGCATGGGTTCGGCCAGGGCCAGGATCAGGGCCTTTTGCGAGTCGGTGAACACCACCGGGCCGATCGTGGTCTCGCCCACCGCGTCCGTGTCCCGGTGCTCTTGGCGGAACGACGGCGTCTTCACGTGGACCGACAGCTCGTAGGTGGTGGGCCCGGCAGTGAAAACGATGTTTGTCTGGCTAAAGACCATCGGGATCCGCGCCCCCGGTGCCAGCCATGCCTGCATCCCTCCGGTGTAATCGGCGATGGTGGCGGAGATCAGGGAGCCCACGTTGGCCAGCCACCAGATGCCGTCGTAGTGGGCGATCTGCAAAAACTTGCGGTGCAGGTAGGGGTTGTCATCGATCTCCAGATCGCCTTCACGCCCAATGGTGAACACCTCATCGTTCTTGGCTTCATACCATTCGCCGCAGAACTCAATGCTCACGTCCGCCACCGGAATCCCCCTTGTATCGCCGCACGAATCGAGTTGATCGTTTCACAAAGCCGTTTGCAACCCTATTCTGCCGCAGCTAGGCGTCGGCGCAGCCGCGCACAGGATCCGAGGCGCGGCCGTTGGCCCGCACCACGACCACTTCAATGCAGGTGCGGTCGTTGTCCGCCAACGGCAGCGTAGCCTCCGGTTCGTCGGTACGTTGGGACTCCCCCTGGCCCAGCGCGGTGACCGGTGTCCAGATGAACAAGTCGCCGTCACGCGGGTCGGGATTGGTCCAGCTAAAGACGGCCTCGCCGCCTCGGACCCGCCCATCCAGGTCCTCGGGCGGTACGACATTGCCGGACAAGCCTTCCACGGCGTTGGCCGGCGGCCGGCTAACAGGCGTTTCGGCCACCGCGGCGTCGGGTTCCGGCTGGCTCATCACGAAGGCGGCACCGGCGACCGCTGCCGCCGCGGCGGCCGTCCCGGCCGCCCAGGCCCAGCGACGGCGAGGTGTTGCGCCGTCGGAACCGGTCCAGTCGTCCTGTTCGGAATCCCGCAGCACGGTGGCGGAATCCGGCTCCAGTTCCAGGCGCGGTCCCGCGACCCCGGCGGGCATCGGTGCCGTGCGCTCCGGGAAGGCGGAGCGGGTGGCTGTTGGCGCCGCGGTGGGGTCGATGGAAACGACTCCGCGGACGCGCGTGGCCTCGCCGTCGTCGTCGCTGTCACTGGCGGCGGCCGACGGCGCTTCCTCCAACACCTCGAACGGCGTCACCGAAAGGTTCAGTTCCGTCTGGACCCGCTGCAGGGCCAGCGCAAAGGCATACGCCGATGTGGACCGTGAGGTCGGTGACTTGGCCATCGCCGTCGCCAAGGCCAGTTCCAGCGATCCGGGCACGTCGGCGCGCCGCAACGGGGGCAGCGGCGCATGGGCAATCCGGTCCATCAGTTCCCGCTGGGAATTGTTCCCACCGGGCTGGATGAAGGGCGACCGCCCGGCCAGCAGGGTATAGACCGTCGCTCCCAGCGACCAGATATCGCTACGGGTGCCATTGCCGGCGTTGCCCTGGAAGGCTTCCGGCGGGGACCACGGGATGGACATCCCGGCGTCGTCGTGTGCGCCGTCGGTGCTGGACGAGATCCCGAAGTCGGTCAGGGCGGGCCGGTTGTAGTCGGTCACCAGGATGTTGGCGGGTTTGATGTCACGGTGGGCGATTCCCGCCCGGTGGGCAGTCTCCACGGCCGAGGCCACCTGGATGCCGAGGGCCAACACCTCGTCCACACCCAGCGGGCCCTTGCGGTACCGGACGTCCAGGCTTGGCCGGGAGCAGTACTCCATCGCCAGATAGGAATGTCCGTCGGCGGTGAGGTTGGCCTCGTAGATCGTGACGATGAACGGGTGCGTGGACAATTGCGCCATGAGGTTCGCTTCGGATTCGAAGCGGCGGCGGGCATCCTCGGTCTTCAGGTCGGAGAGCAGTACCTTGACTGCCACCCGGCGCTTGGGCCGGTCCTGTTCGTAGAGGTAGACATCGGAAAAGCCGCCGGAGCCCAGCAGCCTGACGTAACGGTACCCGTCAATGGCCGGCGGCGGAGCCGGGGGGCGCTTGACGCTCACGGCAGGCCCTCAAAGCGCAGGCAGATGCCGTCGCCCAGGTCGGCGATGTCCCCGTCCAGCAGCATGACTGCCTCCCCGTGGCCCAGCCGGCGCGGCGCTTGCTGCCCGCGAAACAGCACGGTCCCGTTGGTGGACTTCAGGTCCGCCAGAATCACGTGCCATCCTTCCAGCCTGACTTCCACGTGCGAGCGCGAAATATCCCCGCTGGCACTGTGCACCGATACGAGGCGCGGCATCACGCTGCCCTGGACCCGGTTGGCGGACGGCTGCCGGCCGATGATCACCGGCCTGTCCAGTTCCACCACCTCTCCGGTGGACAACCGCAGGTGACCGAGGGAGGGGCGCTGGACCTCCTGCGCGTCCTCGTTCAGCACTCCCCCGCACACGGAACATGCGGAACTGGTCGGCGGGTTGGCATGACCGTGCCGGCACGACCTGGCCAGCACCATGGGCGCGGTGCTCGGCGAGACCGACGACGGCGGCGACGGCGCAGCGGCGGGGGCGGCCGGCACATGGGGCAGGTCGCGGCGCATCAGCGTCTGCCCGTCATGGTCGCCGTCGTAGCCGCTGTGGTTCCCGGCGCGGTCACCGCCGGGGCCGCTGTGCGCGTCCTGAGCACGATCATCCGTGGCGGGTCCGGCAGGGTGGCTGGCCTGTTGATGCCCGCGGTTGACCGCAGCTGCAGGCTGGGATCCCTGCACCGCTTCCACCGCCGCCACTGGAGCCGATGCTGCCGCCGCGGCCCGGGCGGAGGCGGACGGCGTCAGCCAGGGAACAGCGTTGATCAAATCCAGCGGTTGGGCAGGTTTCCCGGCCGGTCGGTCTGCTGACGGAACCGCGCGTGCAGCGCCACCGTTCCGGGCCGCCTCTCTAGCTGCGGGCCGCGGCGTTGCCGGACGGTTGGCCTGCTGCGCGGCTGGGTGCACCACCGTCTGGTCCAAGCCGTCATCGGCTGCCGGGATCCCGGGTTCGGCGCGGCCGCCGGCCATCGGCTCGTCTGCGGGCACTCGTTCGCCGGGGTCACCGGCGCGCTCGGAGTCGTCCTCCGGCGCATAGATGCTGGTCATTTCCAGGTCGTCGGGCAACTCGGCCACGTCCGAAACGACCGCGTCGAAAGCGGGCAACTCGGCCACGTTCGAATCGGCCAGGTCGGAATCGGCCACGTCGGAATCGGCCACGTTCGAATCGGCCACGTCGGAACCGGCCCGGGGTCCGGACATCCGGTTCGCCGGCCACTCGGCCGCGGCAGGCTCGCCAAGCCTCGGCTCGGCCAGTGCAGACCCGGCAACCGGAGCCAGCGCAGGCTCCGCTCCGCCGCCCGGCCGCGTCGATCCAACCGAATTCTTGGGGCGGGCTGGCCCGGCGGCGAGGGCCGGACCCACCCGAAGGGTTCCGAGCTGCACCGCGCCGGCACGCAGCGGCAGCCACGGCCCCTGGGGTGCGGACCGGTTGGATTCCTCGGAACCGGTGGCGATAAGCACGCTGTCCGCCGCTAACCGCCCTTCCGTCCAACTGGAGACGCCGCGCCCGCTCAAATGCTTCCCGTCGGCCTCGGTGGACACCACCACGTCACCCCGGAGCACCGCATGGACGCCGTCCTTACAGCAGACAACGCCAAACTGCGGCATGGCGGACAGGTCGGCCCCGCAGCCGGAAACGATGGTACCCAGCAGGGTTTCGAGCGGGGCGCCGGCCTCCAAGGCCCGCCAGAGCTGAAGCACCAGGTCCTCGGAAGCCCCCGGTTCAAGGAGCACCGCTGTCCGGCCACTGGCCAGTCCAAGCCAACGGCCCGGACTGTAAGCCAGGCCCGTCATTCAGCGTCCCCCTCGGCGCCTGCCTGCCCGGGGGCCGCCAGCCGGGGAAGGGTGGTCGTATCCTCCTGCCGCGGCGCGGTGGAGGCGTCCTCGACGGAGCCCGCGGGACCGACGGCGTCGACGACAATCACGGTGATGTTGTCCCGCCCGCCGGAGCGCAGCGCTGCCTGGATCAAGGAATCCACGGCGTCCTGCGGACGGGTCAGGGAGGTCAGGATGGTGTACATGTGGTCGTTGCTGACCTCCGAGGTCAACCCGTCGGAACAGATCATGATTCGGTCCCCTGGTTCCACCGGCACCATCCAAAAGTCCGGCTGGTTGTCTTCTCCGGTGCCCAGTGCCCGGGTGATGACGTGCCGGCGCGGGTGCACCAGGGCCTCCTGAGCCGTGATTTGTCCGGCCTCGAGCAGTTCCTGCACTTCGGAGTGGTCCACGCTGATTTGTTCGAGTTTGCCGTGGTTCAGCCGGTAGGTGCGCGAATCGCCAACATTGAACACCAACCAGTAGGGCACGCCGCGTTCGGAGACCAGCGCAGCACCGGAGACGGTCGTACCCGCCCGGGAAGCCGCCGCGGTCCTGATCCGTGCATCCGCCCGGGAGATCAACTGTTCCAGCTCGTGCGCGCCCAGTTCGTGGCTGGCCACGTAGTCGTGCATGGTCTCCACACAAATGCGGCTGGCCACTTCGCCTGCCTCGTGTCCGCCCATTCCGTCGGCGACCACGAACAGCGTCCCATCGGCCAGGTACGCGTCCTCGTTCAGCTTCCGCCGCAGGCCACGGTCGGTGCCAGCGCCGACCTCGAGCCGGATGGGGCCGGTTCCCGCGTCAGTGTTCATGCTCGCCCGATGGTGAAGCTGCGGTCACCGAACTCGACCGTCGCGCCCGGCTGCGCGGCCGCAGGATCTCCAGGTGCCAATTGCCGGCGGACACCGTCAACGCCGGTCACCGCGGTGCCGTTGGTGGAGTTGCGGTCGGTGACCCAGACGGTGCCGCCCTCGACGCGCAGCATCAGATGCGTCTTGGAGACCGAGCGTCCCATGTCCGCGAAATCGATCAGTTGTTCAATGTCTTCGCCTTCGGCCGCGGCCGGGTTGCGCCCAATGAGGGCCGTCGTTTCAAGTTCCACGTCGCGCCCGTCGTCGAAGGTAATGGTGATTGGACCTGCCGGTGCATCTTCGGTGCGGACCCGCGTGGCAGCGTGCTCTTCGTCTGGATGGCTGCGCCGATCCGCTTCCCCTGCTGCACCCGTCGCCACCGCAGCGTGCGACGGCGGTGCCTCCCAGGTGCCCGGGTGACCGTCTCCCGCTGCGTGCGACGGCGATGCCTCCCAGGTGCCCGGGTGACCGTCTCCCAATGCGTGCGACGGCGATGCCTCCGGCGCGCCCGGGTGGTCAACAGCAACTGCAGCGGGCGAAGCCACTGACACAGCTCGGCCTGCGGGAACCGCCGGCGCTGCCGGTGAGGCCAGTGAGTCCGGGGCCGGCTCGGCGGTGAATCCGGGGATCGCCGAAATGAGCCGGGAAGTCTCCGCCGCCGGCGCGTCCAGGGACGGCCGATGCTGCTGCCCGGCCGGTGCCGCGCCGGCAAAACCGACGTTGGCGTCCGTGCCCTCCGGCACGAAAGCCGCGGGCCCGTACAGGCCGCCGGTGGCCAGCGGGTCGCGGCCCTGCGCCACGTCCAGCACCAGGGTCTTGGCCACTTTGTCATGCCAGCCCTGACGCTTGTGGTTGCGGTCCCAGAGGTTGGAGATCACCACCACGACGGCGCCGACCGCAAACGCCAGCCCGCCGACGGCGATGATCAGACCGCGCAGGAAAATGGCCCCCCAACCTGGGGCATGGCCGTCTTCGTTGGAAGTGCGCAGGCCCAGCAGAAGGTTACCGGGAGTCTTGCCGGCGGTGGCCTCCCAGCCCCAGAGCCAGATGGTGTAGGCCAGCGACACCAGCGACGCCAGCCCGGCCCAGAGGAACATTGCGCCCATCGCCGAGGCTGCCGCAGAGGTGCCGCCGGACGCCGCTGCGTCCATCACGGCCGGAACGCTGGCGGCGTAGGCGGCCAGCATCAGCACGGTCGGCGGAATCTTGTCGATCAGCCACGCCCCCAGCCGTTTGCCGACCGGGGCGCTGACCAGATTCAGTCTTGCTGCCACGTGCTGCTCCCG
>NZ_JBNHHB010000176.1:0-10843 GCF_059091905.1 Arthrobacter sp. Dra40 | reverse complement strand
GGGCCGGTTACTTGGTGATTCGGTTGTGCTGGTCGTCCAGGGCGCCGCCATACGAGACGACGGCGAAGCCATTTGCGGCGACCATCAACCGCGGGTCATTGGCCAGCGGAATGGCATCGGCATTCGCGATGATGGAGTTCATTGACTCCTGAAGCGCCGCGCACCGGGCGTCATCGTCCGCTGCTGTGCGGAACTTTGCCAGCGCGGATGCTGCCTCTTCGTTTTGGATGGCACCGATGTTGCCGCCGCCGTCTTCGATGGCCGGGCCGACCATTGAGTTCAGCGGGTTGGACATGGTGCCGATGAAGTTCAGGTCCGCGTAAACGGTCATGTCCCAGCCGCTCGGCTCACCGAAAACGGTGCCGATCCAACCGCCCACGTCGAGGTTTTCCAGCGCCACGTCAGCGCCGGCAGCGCGGAGTTGCTCCTGGACGTACACGTTTCCAGAGCCCTGCGGTCCCAGGATCTGGGCGCCGACCATGCGGATCTTCACCCCGTCCAGAACGGGCTTCGCAGCTTCTTGATCCACCGCGATTACCGGGGACTGGTCCGGACTGGAGCACTGGGTGCCCTCGGCCACCAGTTGTTCGGTCACCTGGCCTTCACCCATCGAGGTGATGCCTTCGAATACGGTACGGTCGAGCACCTGCGCCACGGCCTTCCGCTTCTCCGGATCGGTGAACGGGCTGCCTTCACGCTGGTTGAACAGGACGTAGAAGTCAGAGAAGGCCTCGTTGGTCACGGAGAAATTGTCATTGTCTTTGAACCGCGGAAGGCTGTTTGCGTTCACGAAACCGATGTCGAGCTGGCCTGCCAGCAACTGGTTGGCCGTGGCGTTCTTGTCCACGATGACGTTGTATTGGATCTTCGGTGCTGCCTGCCCCGGAAGTTCCTTTGCATAGGCGGGCCAGGCATCATAGTCATCGCGCAGGCTGTAGGTGTACCGGACGCCGTGTTCCTTCTCCGACAAGACGTAAGGCCCGGACTCGGAGCCCGCAGCGGTGCCGGCGGCGAGAGCTTTGGGGTCGTCGAGTCCGGCAGGGCAAATGATGCCGGTCTGCCCGATGGAAAGTCCTTCCAGCATGTCTGGCCATGGTTCAGCCAGCGCGATGTCCACGGTGTTGGCGGCATCATCTGCGGTGATCGTCGGCGCCCCTGCCGGGCCGAAAACCTGAGGTGCGGCAGCCGAAGCCGTTTTGGGCGAGATCAGGTACTCCAACGAGGCCTTGACCACTGACGGAGTGATCGGAGTTCCATTGGAACAGGTCAGGCCCTGCCGCAGGGTGAAGACCGCTCCCTTGGGGGTCCCCTCCCAGGACTGTGCGAGACCGCCGACCAAGGTGTTTCCTTCATCCTTGCGCACCAAGGTGTCATAACTCATGCGTGCAGCGAGGAAATCCGGCAGGGAAAGACCCTGGGTGGGATCAAGTGTCGAAGGCAGGTCAATGGTGGTGCGGACAGTGTCAGTGGAAAGGGCGGCACCCTCGGCAGTGGCCGGCGCGCCACTCGAAGAGCCGGACGTGGTGCATCCGGTAAGCAGCAGCCCGGCGGCTGCAAGGGCAGCTCCGGCCGAGAACGTCGAACGTTTCATGCTTGGTCCTTTGGGATGGGTGATGTCGGGCGGTCGAACGGCTGGTGCGGAAGGGAAGCTCTGGTCAGGCGGAAGCGGTACCGGGAAGGAGCACTTCGAAAACGTCGATAGTGGTCGCACCATCGCCGGCGACGGCCTGTCCGACGAACACGGACCGGGTCAGCCAGGCGAGCTCGGGATCGGTGGTGCGGAACACCGGGGCGGTCATGAAGTACTCCCGCGGCCGACCATGGTTCGAGGCATCGGATTCCTCTTCCGGCCGGATCAGGATCCCGGTGTTGTAGACGTCGATATAGGAACCGGCGGTCGTGCGGATGCCGTAGCGGGCCTCGAGCCGGTAGGTGCCAGGCGCCTTGTGCAGGCACCAGTCGCCGCCGCCCGAAACAACGCTCCCCTCAAGGTCTCCGGAGACCGGGCCGCCTGTGATCGGGATGAAGCCGAGCTCGCCGGCTTCGGTACTGTCGAGTGGGATGTTGGGAGCGACTTCGGCAACGATGCTGAAGCGGTACTGCAGCCCGGGAAGCTGAGTTCCACGGCCCGCGAGAGTTGATGTGATCTGCGTCATGGAAGTACTATTGACCATAGTGAACGCTATAGTCAACAACATTCACTAATTTGAGTTTTGTGTCATTCCGCCTGAACCTCGCCCCAGCGTGCTTGGATTGGCGGACGGCCCGTGCAGCGAAGGATGTCAACATGGAAGTACCTGCGGAGGCGCCGACGCGCCCACCCCGTAAGCAAAAGCGGCTGGGCCGGGGTACCTTGACCAAGGAACTCATCGTGGAGGCGGCCCTGCGGGTTCTCGACGAGGGCAACGTTAACGCCCTGACGTTCGCACGGCTCGGGAAGGAACTGGGTGCCTCGCCCACCGCAATGTACCGCCATTTCTCCAGCCGCGATGAGATCGAAACCGCAGTCGCTGATGAATTGATCAGGATTTCTCTGGACGGCTATGAACCGTCCGAATCGTGGATGGACTCGTTGCGGGATCTGGCCTACCGAGCCTGGCATACTTTCAGTGACCACCCTGCGGCGGCCATGCACACGTTCTACCGTGTCACCCTGGGGCCGCATGAGGTCCGCGCCGTGGATGCCGTCCTTGAGGCCGTGCACAGGGCAGGCTGGCAGGGCCGCGAGGCGGTGTTCCAGTACCAGATGTACTCGAATCTGGTGCTGGCCCAGAGCGGCCGCAACGCTGCCATGCTAGCTGCAGCCGCGGCGGCGGGGGCGGACAGCGGAAACTTCTGGGTTCAGGAGTACCGGCCGGCCAGGCCGCAGGATTTCCCCTACGTCTCGGCACATCACGACGAACTGCGAATCAAGGACGGATTCGAAGTGTTCAGCGGACAGGTCGAAGCGATGCTTGCCGCGATGAAGGCTGCTCTGCCGCCGGTCTCCTAAAGCAAGCGCCGATTCGTTGTCGCACAGCCGCTGAATGAATCCCCACGCCCAGCCGGTGCACTTGAACACCCTGCTCCAATCCGCCCTCGAGGCACCGTCGATTCTTCAACGACAGAAGCGCTGTTATCGGCGTTTTCGGCTGTCCCGTTCGCGGAATCTTGGGGCTTGGGCTGCTGTGGGCGAGCAGTTTTCAGCCGGCCCCGAGTGTCGCACTGCGAGCTTCCTCCTCAGTCGCCGCCAGCCATGCGGCTATGTCAGCCATGACGTGGGTCGGGCGAGGGGCCGTGGCGTGGACCCGGAGTTCGAGATAATCTGCGTCGTCGATGTTGAGGGACGGAAGGTCGTTCTCGCGTAGTCGGACGACGCGGTATCCGGCGGCCAGCAGATCGAGGGTCTTGCGCTGGTCGACGAGGAGCTTGGGTGCCGGGGCATGCCAGTAGGCCCCGTCGTATTCGATGGCGATCTTGGTGTCCCCATGTTGGGCGAGGATGTCCACCGTCCAGCTTTTGCGGGTTGCGAACGCAGGGTCGGTTACGGCCGCGCCGGAGCGAGCCTCGGTGAAGACCTGCTTGGCCGCATCCAGATGGTCAAGCTCGACCCGGGACTTGCCGGTTTGGCGGCACTCGGGGCATTCGGAACCGGCGGAGCGTGATGCGAGCGGGGCTTGCCAGTGGTGTCCGCCGTCGACAGAGCACACCCACTTCGGGGTAAAGGCGGTCTGTGCGGTGGGCCGGACGTGCCATCCGGTAACCGGGTTTTCGCTTCTCCATTCGCTGGCGAGGCCGGGATCCACCCAGGCGAGCGAATCGAGGATCGTCCGGCACTCGGGGCAGCGCTGGCGTTTGTATTTGTTCCGGTCGCCGACAGGTTCCTGCCATTCGTGGCCGCAGCAGTCGGCCAGCCACCAGACGACGCGCTTGGAGTTGGGGCCAACGTTGTCAGGTGTCCACTGGGTGCCGTTGCGGGTTGGATGCCACTGGCCGGCGATTTCGGGCAGCATCTGGGCGAGGGTGGGCCGGGTCTGGCTTGCGGCTTCGGACAGGGCTCGGCAGAACTGGCAGCCTGATTTTAGGTAGGTATACGGGCTGGTCCTCGGGCGGTGGCCGTTGGCGCACCTGAAGCGCCGGAGGGCCGGCGCGGCGACCATTACCGTGGAGGGGTCGGCTTCGTCGGCCCATGCCGCGAGCAGTTCGGGTATCTCGGCGACGGGTGTGTGCTTCAGCCGCTCGCAGTCGGCACTCCCCTGTTTATCCCGGGCGGACCGGCATGCGGGGCACTCCGGGTGGTCCGTCATCTCGTAGACCTTGGCGGAGAATTTGTGGCCGCAGTCCGGGCACACCCACAGGCACTCGCGGCGGGCGCGAAGCGTGACTGTCTGCAATGCAGCCGCTTGGTTGGCCTCGTGGTCCCACCATGTCAGGGCGGGATTGCCGGAGTCGGCTAGGAGGTTCTTGGATCTGCCGCCGCGCGGTTTCCCCGCCACCGGGCTGCTGGACGGGCCGTTGCGGGTGCAGGCGCAACCCCATCCGATGTCTCCTGGCCGCTGGGCTTCCTGGCGGCCACAAATCCGGCAACGGGTCAGGACCGGGTGGTTGTCGCTGGGCAGCCCGACGATCTCCTCGACGGCATCGAAGCCGTTGCTGTACAGATGTTCGCACAGTGCGTTGGCGCTGACAGGGGTGGTGATGCCGGACATGCGATTGGCCATCTCGGCCCATTCCGTCCAGAAGCAGCGGCGGCAGGCAGGCTCATCCCGGGTCCGTAGCTCGAGCAGGTAGTCGAGCCGGTAGTCGCATTCAGCCCCGCATTCCCGGCACCGGGTCAGCCACCGGCCGGTCTTTCCGGGAAACTCGGCAATCGGGTCCATCCGGAGTCCCGCGAGAATGTCAGTAAGGCACCCGACGCACCACGCCGGCTTCGTCCGGGTAGTGAAGGCAGCCCCGTTGCCGCATTCGTCGGTTGAGCAGAGCTGTTCCCTGGTTGCCATGGTTCCCCCGATTCCTGATCTTGGTGCCAGTCTGGCAGATCCGTCAGTAAGGGTGCTTTTTAGTCCGCGGTAGACGCCTCGTTTTTGGGCCAAAGCGATGCCTTCGCGCTGACGCTCCTTAAATAAGGGGGCTGCGTGGTCACGTGTGTCGAAAATTCGAAATCGAACCCGCCGTCCGGGTCATGTCCAGCGACGCAAGCGGGGGAGCGGTCACGCGGATGCTCGGGAATCGACTTGCTGGTGCGCTCTCTCTACTAAGCGCGTCGTGTCGAGGTCCAGGGCCGTGCACATGGCTACGAAGTGTTTGGAGTCTGTATTCCGTATTAGTTCAAAGACAGCGTGTAGGACTTGGACAGCTTCGGGCCGATTGACTCCGCGAGACGTCTCGATGCGTTCCTGGTGCGAATACTGGTGCAAGAAGGTGACCAGCCTTTGGCGGGTAAGACCATCGTCGATGGAGTCAATCGCCGTTTGCATTTGGACTCGGAAGTCACCCATTTGCACCGGGAGCCTGAAGCTAAGGAATCCTTCGAGGAGGCGGCGGCAGACATTGGGCAGGACCACAGCCGCGTCCATCTCCTGTTCAATGGTGGGGTCGTCGCCGCAGTCGATGAGAGTCCTAGCTGCTCGCCAAAACAGATAGTGGTACTCAGAACGAAGTCGAGTGCGCAGATTCCTGTTAGTCTGCCCTGATCCCCAATCGCGCCATTGTGCGACGCGCCGAGACACTCCTACTTCAACGTTCTGAGTTCGGGTTTCAAGTTCAAGGATTTTGAACCCTCGCTTCTCCTTATGAGCGTTGGAAGGAAGGCGGTCCAGCTGATTGGACCAGATGCGGAAGAGTTCGAAGTTGTGAGTCATAAGGAATATCTGCCCACAGTCCCGAACCGGCTTTGCCGGACAGCTGCAGCCCAGAGGTTTGCCACACCCACAGATGGAAGGCTGTACGAGCTCAGCCCAGAGAAGGCTGGAGGCGCCAATGGCGAAATGATCATCCAGGCTAGAGATGGGGTCATCGATCACTACGATCTGTTCGCGCCGCTGACGGCCATGTGTGCTTAGGCTTCTGACAAAGTACAGCAAGGCGAGGGCTGTGCGCTCTCCCTCGCTGAGGTGGAAGGCGGGCTCACCGTGTCTATAGATCGCGTAGCGGCTGTCCTCAACAGGTTCCACGCATATATCTGAGCGACCCAGGAGGCTATGTAGTCGTTGATTAAGCCACTTCGCCGGCGGTAAGGGATCCAATTCTGCATTTTCAAGTTGCATCACCCGGCTCCGTGTTGCTGCTAGCTCACGGTTGTTGGCGGTCACGGCAGTTTCAGCAGCTTCGGCGTCACGCACGGCAGCTTTATAGGCTTGTTCCTCTTCCCCAATCCAGAAAGCTTCCAGGCGTTCGCAGGCTGTTCGACGCACGACTGCGAAGGCTTTGCTTCTTGCATTGTGTTGGTCCAGCAGATGCCTCAGCCCGGAGTAGTCAGGCACTCGCAAAGCGTTTAGCGGCTCGGGTAGTGCAACGATCTCATGCAGGCTTTTCAGCTTTGTCTCAATGGCCTTCTCTAAAGCGGAAAGCTGTTGAAGGCTCTCAGCGGTCCGCTTTTCGAGCATCTGGAGGAGGGCTTTGTACTCGGCTCGATACTCGGGGTATAGGAGTACGGGATCAACAAAAGCTTGAGCGCGGAGCAAGGTGGCTACATTATGAACATCTTGGAGAATGCTCCGAAGATGCGACTGGAGTTCCCGCGTGCTTTCGTCGAAGTGCCGATTTAGTTCGTCGAGCCGCTCGCGGGTCAAGGGTCCCGTGCAGAAGAAGCAACTCGACGTATCGCCGTGCAGTGCCAGTCCGTCCTGAACCCATGCAGCGTGCTCCGGATGGTCTACCAAGGATTTCAGCAGACGGGCGGTAGGTACACGTCCCAGGGCCTGCGCGATATCTTGAGGAGATAGGGCCAAGGTAGGAACAGCAGGCACCACCACCTCGTGAAGGAAGGGGCTTTGCGCCTTGGCTATCTCGGCATCGGAGTCAAACGCAGCCCTCTCCTCGCTTTGCATCGCGTTTGGCAATTGCTTCTGCACGTTGCGCGCTGTGTAGCCCCGGCCGAAACCGTCGATCCCACCTAGCGTCGAGGTGACGAGCGTGCCAATCCTTTTGAGGATCTGCGAAGGGACCGGGGATTTCTGCTTAGCGTCCTCATCAAGGGTTTGGGCGTCCCGGCTCAGTCGTTCTAATTCCGCGCGGGCTGCTCGAAGCTCTTTCTCGTGATCCGCATTCGCCTTACCCAGCGCGAGCAGAGCCTTGGCCTCCCCGACCTCGAAATCGAAGCACTCCTTCACGTAGGCCTTGTTGAATACCGAAACCTTGTCCCAAAGGGCATCTTGGGGCGATGTCACGAGTCGGTTGCCCAGTTCCGGTTCGGACAACTCCAACGAGACCCCTTCTGTCCATGCGTCGGGGGATTGTGTGGGTGCTAGCAAAGCCCCGAGTGTGGACTTACCACTACCGTTGTTCGCATAGATCAGGTTGATGTCACTAAACCCCGTGAAATTCGCGGCCGGCGTCCAGTACCGAAAAATCCGAAAGTTCTTGATGGACTGGATATTTTCAATGCGCAATATTCCCCCAATTATCGTCTATTGCCATCCTATTTGGCTTTCCTCTGATCCATACGTCCTCGCCACGCCGGTCGATTGTCCTTAGGTCGAGCGGGTTTGGTGTTGCATCTACCCAAGTCCAAAAACGACTGTTTTGTTTTCGGCCTGCTGACTTTTGACCCCTACCGAGTGTGGCGGTCCAAGCGTCACAGGCCGAGTGCGAAAGTCGGGCGCCCCTTCTGAGGAAGGAGACGGGTCATTTCGCCATGGTGCTGACGCCTCCGATTAGGCTCGATGCATAGGTAACGTCACTGGCCTGGTCCTCTACGTGGTTTCTGCGGCCATCTTTTTTTACATCCTCTACGGAGTCATCAAAGCCGCCGTGCGAGATGGGATCCTGGCAGCCGACAGGCGCCGATCGGAGACCACGGATGTAGGGACCGAAGTTGAGGGGGCCGGTAGGTAGAGGTCACTTCTTCCCAAGAAGACGCCGCCGGTCGTCTTATCTAACGACCGTTTGGCGAGAGCCCTCGAACCTAGCTGATGACAGGGAGGTTTCCTGTCTCGGCTAATGCGTCGTCTGTCTCGAGAACTAGTCTCATCTACCTTTGTCGTAAGTGCCCGCGTCGCCACGGACAAGTGAGACATCGGAGATCACCGTTATCGGCACAGCAGATATCAAACCGCGATGGTCGAGATTCGTTCCTTGACTTGGCCATCCTCACTCCAAGTCATCTTGGCAACCAGTCGGTTGTTGGATTGCATAGACTTCTCGAATCGGTAGCTTTGAACTCCTTGGCCGTGCAGTGTTGCCTGGAACGGTTCGTCAAAGAACCACAGGTCAGGATCTTCACCCTCGGGGCCAGAGAACTGCACCAAGAAATCAACGGCGTCAGTATCGCTCTTGTTTTCGATGACGATCGAATGTCGATGAGCCGTCTTAGGGCGCTGCTTGGAGTCGTATTTAGTGTAGGGCTCGTCGTTATGCCGCACGATAGGATTTGCGCCTGACACACTGTGTCGCGGTACTCGTCCCGCAAAAGCGGGCATGTCGTTGTCGATGGCGTGACGCACTTGGTCGACCAAGTCGGATTCGTCTATGTATGTGCCATAGAGTCCCTTGAATTCCTTTTTGTACTCCTCAAGCCTCAATGCCTGCTCAGCAAAACCACGAGGAACATCCGCCTCGGAGAAGTAGACGTGAACCTTCTTGCCGGCAAGATGCGCCTCTTTAATTTCTTCAACCGTTCCAGAGACCTCACGCGGTGTTGCGCTGCCCAGGGTGTTGGCGAAGATGGCTATCACGACATCCGCCTTCTCGACCAATTGCTTGTTAATCACTTGTTGGCCATCCCCACCCATCGTTGGAACAGCGCTGGTTTCGTACCTTCTTGGCAGGATCACCAAATGATCATTTTCGGCTCGACTTGCGTTCCATCGGGATAGTGCTCTCTCAACAGCATCTCGCGAAGAGGTCGTGTCCGAAGGGGAGGCGATAAATACTTGTACCACGGTAGCGGAGAAGGTCATTGCTAGCTCCATGATTCTTAGTTGGACTAGGGGCCTTCACCAACATAACTGCCGACACTGACATTAGATATCGATGGCACGCTTATAGAGTCACTTGCTACCTCTCCCTCTCTTCGAGAGAGGAGACGAACGAAACGTGCAAGATCGACTAGAGAGATGCACCGCCGTCAAATAGTGCGTTCTCATGAGTTGATTGCAGTGAAATCCGCCCAAGACTGCAGCCAGCCACTGTCCAATAGCCACCGGCGTCCCGAAAATGTCGGCGCTTTGTCTTATCCTCAGGGGAAACTCCCGAGGAAGGTACCAGATGGCATCACTCGAGCACGAGGTCCTCACGCACCAGTTCATCTATGTTCCGTGGGTGGACGACAAACCCATATACCAAAGCGCCCCCAAGTTGGCGTTATACCTCCAACAGAAGCACCGTGCCCGATTGACGGTTGTCTGCAGCTTGAAGTCGAATGTTCCGGATGCCCTCGGCAAGATGCCCGTCGTTACAGAGCGCAGCGGCAGCGTGGTAGATGGTGGAGTTGTCTTCGCCTACTGCCCTACCTACAAGGTGATGAGCAAAACCACGCACTTGAAAAAAAGCATCATCATCGTCGTGGAGTGGCCCACCGAGTCCTACGAGGGATGGGCTCGACTTGTTGGTGCCTACAACGTAGTGACAGGGGCGGTGATGTCCTCGAACCTCACGCACAAGGGCCGCAAGGAACTCGACCGCATCGTGTTCGAAGGCTACAAGGGTTGGCACGATAACATCGCAGAACGGATGACCCTCAGCCACCTTGAAAATCTCGCCGGCTTGGGTGAGTACGACCGCGGAGTAGTCCTGGCGTATGTACGACGGCAGAAGAGCGAGGCCAGCGTGAAGAAGTTCATCAAGATCCTTGATCAGTTCGAACGGGCACAGAATCCGGCGCTGGGACCGTCAGCGTCCATAAGCGGAAGCTGAGGGCGTGCCGTAATGGGTGCTTTGGCTGACCCTGGCGTCGGCAACTTGGTTCAGATTTTTCTGGCGATCGTCACTGTCGGAGGCCTGTGGGTTGCCCTGGCCAATGGGAAGAAGGATCGAGCAACAGCGATGTCGCTGGCAGTGGGTGACCGCAGGGCTGCTGATGAGCGTGCAGATAATGACCGTCGGGAGGCTAACGCCGCCATGGAGAACGAGCGGGCCTTCCTCCGTGAGCAGGCCCAGCTACAGATGCAGCTCGATCATGCTTTGAAGATCGTGCAGAGCGCCGAGAACTTCCCACAGGGTAACTTCAACATGATCAAGCACTGGGGTCTTTCCATAAGAGCTTCGGTCATCGTCCTCGGGAAGGACCTGGTCCCACAAGCATGGTCCGTGTTTATCGATCATGAGCACCGGTGGGAAGACATTCAGGAAGACGTACTGCAGGAGATCAATGATCTGGCCATCCGTACAGCACGTACCTTGAACTGCCCCTCGTGCTACCACGTGCACCGCACCGTTTGATGGGTGGCTGAACGCTCAAGGCAGCCAGCCGCAGCGCCTCCTTATGGCGGATTCGGTGTAGCCGCGAGCCGACTCCAGTGTGGGACGCCTTAGCAACGACGGCGCCCCAGGTTTCGTTGCCTATTGCTCACGGCGCATTCCAAGGTGTCTTTCCCACGTGCGGGACAACCGTCCCAGCAAGTATGTACAGAACCGGGTCTACGGCGTTCGCTTCACGATGCGGTACACGGTACTTCGGGCGACCTTGAAGAGCTCGGCGATCTCT
>NZ_JBNHHB010000175.1:0-10999 GCF_059091905.1 Arthrobacter sp. Dra40 | reverse complement strand
TTTCACTCGCACCCTGCTGCCGCGTGCGACCGGAACGTTTCCGATCAGCACGGCGTCCTCGTCCGGATGGACGCTGGCGTCCGCCGCGGGATCCCACCATGGGAGGCTCCCGGATCCGCTGCCATCGTCCGATCCGGCCGGCTCTTCGACGAGCGTCGGGAAGACCGCGGCATGGGGATCGCGCAGGACGCCGTGCAGCTGCTGCAGTTCCTCGGGTGACATCGCGGCGCAGCGGTCGATCACCGCCCCCGCCCGCGGATCGGTGGCCCGGGCCTCCGCCTTTTCCTCGTCCGTCAGGGTCAGCACCCGCAGGGTGAGGATCTCGTCGATCTCCGTCGAGTCGTACAGTTCCACGGAGCTTTCGGGTGCGACGGCCGGATGGTCGTAGAGGATGATGGGCGAGATGAGCAGCACGTCGGTCTGGCCTTCAGGTCCTGCCAGAACCGGCCAGCAGCGGTACTGCCTGCAGGATTTGGCCGCGGCCCGTGCCGCTTCCGGCGGCTCAAGCAGGGAAAGGAAGTCTCCCTCGTGCAGGGCCAGCAGAGCGTGCGTTCCGATAAAGGACAAGCCGATGGCGTTTTGTTTACCTGCGGCTCCGGGTGCGTCCGCAGCGGGACCGAGGTTTTCCGCGTCGACGTGCAGCCGCATGATGCCGTCGGTGAGCGGCGTCGTGTTCAGCCTGACCTCTCCGCGCAGCCGGCGACGGCGGCGTACGAGCCGCCCGGCAACCTTGCCGGTGCTGTCGGTGATGATCTCCGTGTCCTCGCCGGCCGGCACGTCGACCGGCAGTGCCAGCCCGTCTCCCCGCGGGCCGGCAAAGTCAGCCATCGCAAACGGCCCCAGAGCGATTTCCCGCTCGACGGCTTCGTCCCAGGCCAGCCACCGGACGGCACCCACGGTGAGCTGCTCCACGGACCTGAACGCGCCGTCGTCGCACTTTTCCTCCACCGTCCGAACCTGCAGCTGGAGGAAGCGCAGGTGCACCTCCACGGCCGCTCCCGGGCCCGGTTTGAGCAGGCATTCGGCGGACATGAGCGGTTCCTCACCGTGCCCTGCCGCCGCGGCACCGGGCGGGCCGAGGATGCCGAACTGCCAGCGTGCCTGGTTCTTCCGGGACGACGCGCGGTACGGATAGAGCAGGTACCCCTCGTAAAGGACCGCATCGGCGACGGCGCGGGCCAGGCTCAAACCCATGTTCATCAGGCCTGATCACCCGCTACGCCAGCGGCTGCACCGGCCAGCAGCGCCTCCATGGTCGCCTCCCAGGAGGTAAGCCCGCGGACTGCCTTGAAACGGGCCAACGACGCGAGCACCTCGCGGTCCAGCCGGAGCCAGCCCGCGTTGGGGAAGTGCAGGTCCATGAGCCGGCGCCACGCCTCGACCGGCAGCTGGTAGGAAGCTTCGAGGTCCCACGGTACCTGTTCCACTGTGAACCCGGTCTGGCCTCTGGTGAACACGGTGCCGGAGAACAGCAGCTCCAGCGGAACCGTGCCCTCCTGCAGCGCGTGCAAGTACTTGGCCGCCGCGACCTCGAAATCGAAGGAACACGGAAGCGGCAGGTCCACCTCGGTGCTGCCGGTGAACCCCTGCACGAGGGTGCCGCACTGCAGCCAGAGGAAGGACTTCAGAGTCGAGGGCCAGCGGCCGCGTTCACCGAAGAGATCCAGCAGCCCGGCTTCCTCACCCGGGCCATAACCGCGCCGCTGCGGCAAGATACGGACCTGGCACCGCAGGGCGATCGCGTGGACGACAGCATCGCTGGACTCGGTGACGCGCAACCGGGCAGTCAGCTGGGGAGCTGCCGCGTAAGGCTCCGGCTGGATATCGAGAACCGTGAAGGACAGCGCGCTCACGGCTCACCTCCCCGCCCGGCCTCGCTCCGGTCCTCGCGCACCGGCCGGCTCCGGCTCATGACGCGGTCGAAGAACGCAGTGAGTTGCGCGCGGGACTGCTGTCCGCCGTCGAACCCGCGCCACACACGGCGCAGTTGCCCGACCAGTTCGTAGCAAGCGTCCACTGGAACCAAATAGCAGTCAGCCTGCGCCCGCTCGGGTCCCGGGCCACGGATCAGCAGCGCCTCCGTATCAGCGGCCGCGGCGGACAGGCTCGGATTGCGTGCCAAGACCGCTCCCCACGCCTCCAACGGGAGTTCGGATTCGGTGGCACCGGCGGGGCCCGGATAGAAGGCTACCGTGCGCTCCAGCTTGGAACTGTAGAAGAAGAAGGCCAGGCCCACCGGGATTTCGAGCTCCTCCCATTGGCCGGGGCCAAGGTCGAAGTCGGGGAAGGAGAGGTAGCGGTCGGGGACGGAACGGTACCGGAGCCGGGCGGAGGCATCCGTAAAGAGCAGGTAGCACGGCCGGCAGGTGCACAGCATGGCGCGGCTCTCCACATCCACGACGTGCTGGTGTTCCTCGTTGATGGGCTCACCGCACATCTCGCAGCTCGGACCGGCGGCAGTCCTCTTGGTGGCTGCGATCCGGCGCAGCAGCGCGACATCCATCTCAGCCCCCGTGCCCGGCGGACAGCGGTACGGCCACGGACATCACGCCACCACGGACCAGCAGGGGCAGTGGATCCAGATGCATGGCCTTGTCCTCCAGGCACATACCCGCCTGCCGCACGTCGAAGTGGCTGCGGCACGACGGGCAGCGCAACAGGCCGCCGCCGACCGGTGCGGCGAGTGCCCGCTGCAGCGTCGCGCCTTCCAGCGAACGGGTGCAGCGCGGGCAGTAGTCACGGTAGGCATACACGTCCTGCCCGGTCCGGCAGGCGAGGATGGGGTGTCCGCCGGCTAGGAAGCCCGCAACCTCCCCGGGTTCCAGCTCGGCGAGCTGGGGCAGGGGTTCCCAGGAGCTGGTTGGCTGGTCCCCGGAGCCATCCGGTTCCCTGTTCAGTCGGACCAGCAGCGCGTCAACGGGTATCACTGCGGGCGAGGCGGCTTGCTTTTCGGCCTCGACCACCTCGATGGCGGCCACTTCCGGGGCGGCGGTTTCAATCGCTTCCTCCACCGCGTACTTGAGGGTAACGGACGACGACGGGCACCCCTGGCAGGTGCCCAACAAACGCAGCCGCACCACGCCGTCGTCGTTAATTTCCAACAGCTCGACATCACCGCCGTGCGAGCCGAGGTAGGGGCGGACGCTGTCCAGCGCCGCGGCCACACGGGCCTGGATGTCCTGCGGGTGGAGTCCGTGGATGAGCAGCAAAGCGGAGACCAGCTCGTCTTCCGCCAGCGCCCGCATGGTGGCCGCGTCGAGTGCGTCGCGGTCCTTGAGGATTCCCAGCAGCCGTTCCAGGCCCGCTCCATACAGGTCGGTCACCTCACGCACCAGGTCCTCGGCGCGTGCGCGGGCGACGGCGCCGCCGGCCCCAAGCGCGTCAAGGAGCGTGCCGATGCGGTCACCGGCCAGGCCTGGCTGGTCCTCGGCGGGCATGGCAGGTCACTCGCCGGTCATTGTCTGGGTCGGGGAGTGCAGTTTGTCCAGGCTCTGTCCCTTGCCCAGGTACATGTGGACGCCGCAGGGCAGGCAGGGGTCGAAGCTGCGCACCGTGCGCATAATGTCGATGCCCTTGAAGTGCTCGCGGTCGTTCTCCTCGAAGATCGGCTGTCCCTGCACCGCGTCCTCATACGGTCCGGAGACTCCGTTGGAATCCGTCGGGCTGGCGTTCCACGGAGTCGGCGGGTATGGGTGGTAATTGGCGATCTTGCCGTCGCGGATCACCATGTGGTGGGAGAGCACACCCCGCACCGCCTCAGTGAAGCCGCAGCTGAACGCCTCGTCCGGAACCTCGAAAGTCTCCCACGTCTTGGTCCTGCCGGCCCGGATCTCCTCCAGCGCCTGCTCCGCGAAGTGCAGTGCGGCCGCGGCGGCGTAGGCCTGGAAGTAGGTGCGGGCCCGGTTGCGCTCCAGCGTGTTGCTCCACTGCGGCGTGTGCCATTCGAAGGACACCGGCCCTTTCAGCGCGGTCTTCGGCAGGTTGATCTGCACGCTGTGGCCGGTGGACTTGATGTATCCGATGTCCAGCAGGCCGGCGAGCGCGGTGGCCCAGAGCCGGGCCAGCGGGCCGCCGCCGGTGTCCAGCGCCAGGTTGTTTTCACCGTCGAACCAGCGCGGCGACATGACCCAGCTGTACTTTTCCGCCAGATCGCGCTTCTGCGGCTTCGGGTTTGTGTGCTGGTTCCACGGATGCCGGCGGTCCACCGGGTTGCCCAGCGCGTCATGCGTGACGAACATTTCCTGGTCCTCCCAGTCCTCGTAATACGAGGAGCCGAGCAAGATCCGGATGCCGAGGTTGATCCGCACCAGGTCAGTAGTGACGAGTTGTCCATCGACGACGACGCCGGGGGTCACGAACATCTTCCGGCCCCAGTCCGTCATGTCCTTGTACTCGAAATTGCAGACCTCCGGATCCTGGAAAGCACCCCAGCAGCCGAGCAGGGTGCGGCGCAGCCCCACTTGCTCATAGCCGGGCAGGGCCTCGTAGAAGAAGTCGAAGAGGTCGTCGTGCATCGGCACGACCTTCTTCATGAACTCCACGTAGCGCATCAGCCGGGTGATGTAATCGGTCATTAACTGGATGGTCGCCACCGTGCCGACGCCGCCCGGGTAGAGCGTTGACGGGTGGACGTGGCGTCCCTCCATCAGGCAGAACATTTCCCGCGTGAGGCGGCTGACCTGCAGGGCCTCCCGGTAGAACTCACCGGTGAACGGGTTCAGCGAACGCATGATGTCCGCGATCGTGCGGTAGCCGTGGTCCGCCTCGTGCGGGGCGCGGGTGTTCTCCGCCTTAGCCAGTACGCCGGGGTTCGTTTCGGAGACCATCTTTTCGCAATAGTCAACGCCGACGAGGTTTTCCTGGAAGATGTTGTGGTCGAACATGTACTCGGCGGCTTCGCCGAGGTTGACGATCCACTCTCCCAGATGCGGGGGTTTCACGCCGTACGCCATGTTCTGCGCATAGCACGAGCAGGTGGCATGGTTATCGCCGCAAATGCCGCAGATTCGGCTGGTGATGAAGTGGGCGTCGCGCGGATCCTTGCCCTGCATGAACAAGGAGTAGCCGCGGAAGATCGAGGATGTGCTGCGGCACTCCACAACCTGATTGTTCTCGAAATCGATCTTGGTGTAGATGCCGAGGCTGCCAACGATCCGGGTGATGGGGTCCCACGCCATCTCGACCAGATTGTTGCCGCCCAAACCGCTCTGGGAAGACGTTGGAATCGTGGAGGTCATTGTGCTTCGCCTTGTCTGGAAGTAGCCGGTCGGTTACCAGGTGCGCCGGGCACCGGTCAGGAGTTCACGTCCGGGCCGGCGCCATCTGGGCTCCTTATCGAGGGTGTTAGCCGTGATGCCGCGCAGCGTCTTGATAGCCGTACCGTAGGGGCGGACGGCATTGGTGGAGAGCTTGCCGCCGGGCGGCTCGTCCATGAATGGCATGAACTTGTCCGGGAAGCCCGGCATCGTGCAGCCGATGCAGATGCCGCCGACGTTGGGACACCCGCCGATGCCGTTCATCCAACCGCGCTTGGGGACATTGCACTTGACCACAGGTCCCCAGCAGCCGAGCTTAACGATGCACTTCGGCGACCCGTACTCCGTGGCGAAATCGGCCTGTTCGTAGTAGCCGGCGCGGTCGCAGCCCTCATGGACAGTCTTGCCAAAAAGCCAGGTAGGGCGCAGCGCCTCGTCCAAAGGGATCGGCGGTGCTTGCCCCGTGGCCTGGTACAGCAGGTACGTCATGGTTTCCGAGAGGTTGTCCGGCTGGATGGGACAGCCCGGGACGCAGACGATGGGAATTCCGGCCTTGGACTTCCAGTCGTAGCCCAGATAATCGGGAACGCCCATGGCGCCGGTCGCATTGCCCGCCATCGCGTGGATACCGCCATAGGTGGCGCAGGTACCGGCTGCGATGATGGCGGTGGCTTTCGGCGCGAGCCGGTCCAGCCATTCGCTGGTGGTGATCGGTTGTCCGGTCTCCAGATCATTGCCGAAGCCGCACCAGTAGCCGCCTGGATCGTGGAGTTGCTCGTTCGGGATGGAGCCTTCGACAACCAGCACGAACGGCTCCAGTTCTCCGCGGTCCGCCTTCCGGAACCACTCGAGGAAGTCGTCGGCCCCTTCCTGGGGCCCGCACTGAAAGTCGATGAGCGGCCAGTGCATCGCGATCTTGGGCAACCCGGGCAGGGCGCCGAGCGCGATTTCCTCGACGCTGGGCTGGGTTGCCGCCGTCAGGGCGACGGAATCGCCGTCACAACTGAGCCCCGCGTTGATCCACAGTACGTGGATGAGAGCTTCTTCTGCCTGCAAGGATGTTTCGGTAGGCATCATGGCCTCTTTTCAGAGCCCGCCAAGGGGTTCAGTGAGCGTCGGTAGTCAGGGACCCGGTCAGGGTTTCCGGCTCTGGTGCGTCGCCTCCGAGCCACCTGTACCAGCCAGGGAGCCCCTCGCCGGTGGTGGCCGAGACGACCAGGAATTCGGTCTGCGGATTGATCTGGCGGATCCGCTCCAGGCACGCGCCGATATCGAAATCGACATAGGGCAACAGGTCCGACTTGTTAACAATTACCAAGTCGGCCGCCATGAACATGTGCGGGTACTTCTGGGGTTTGTCATCACCTTCCGTGACCGAAATGACCACCACCTTAGCGGCCTCGCCCAGGTCGAAGAGCGCTGGACAAACAAGGTTGCCGACGTTCTCGATGAACACCGTCGAACCAGTGGCGGGGTCCAGAGCATCCAGTCCCCGGCGCAGCATGTCGGCGTCGAGGTGGCAGCCGGCCCCCGTGTTGATCTGGATCACGGGCCGTCCAAGCGCCCGGATGCGATCGGCATCGAGCGACGTTTCCTGGTCTCCTTCGATGACGCCGGCCTGCAGCCGGTCGCCGAACTCCTGAAGCGTGCGGACCAGCAAGGTGGTCTTGCCTGCGCCGGGTGAACTCATCACGTTCAACGCACGGATGCTCCGGCCTTCCAGCCACCCGCGGTTTCGGGCGGCGAGCAGATTGTTTTTGGCGAGCAGGTCCTGCTCGAGCAAGATGGTGTGCGGGCCGTTGGCAGCATGCCCATGATCGTGTCCGTGTCCATCCTCATGGGCATGGTCGGGGTGATGCTGATGGCCGTGGCCGGCCAACCCGATTTCGACGCCGGCCACCCGCGTGTTCTCCGCGTCGCCGCAGCCGCAGGTTGTACACATCTACGCCACCTCCACCGAGGTCACCATAAGTTCCCGGCCGCTGAGGACCTCCACGTCGGCGCTGCCGCAGGGGCACAACAGAATCAGGTCTTCAAGCGGGAAATCCCCCATGCAGTCGCGGCAGCGGCCTCGGCCAAGGGGCTCATCGATATTCAGCTGCGCTCCGGCCAACGTTGTGCCCGCGGAGGCGACGTCAAAGCAGAAGCGCAGGGCATCGGGCAGCACGCCCGAGAGCGCCCCAATGCGAAGATTCACGAGGGTAACCTGCCGATCACCTGTTCGGTCGATAACGGCGTCAATAAGGCTTTCCGTAAGTGCAAGCTCGTGCATAACTCATGCCCCTCGTGCACTCAAACATAGGCGTGTGGGGGCTAAAGCGCAATGGCCCCGGTGGCACACTCGCTCCCTATTAATCGTCCCGCGACGAGTAGCCCACCCCGTGGGCAACGAACCAGGCTACGAGCCGATTGTCAGGCCGTTCCAGCCGCCGAGTCCGACAGTGATGCGCTTCTGGATCTTCTGCGAGGAGACCGGGTAGAAGTGCAGGTTGCCCTTCTTATCCCGCGCCAAAATGCCGGACTGGCCAACGGCCACATGGTCATCGGCAGTGGACAGGTGCGTCATGGCGTTCCAACCGGACGTGGCGATCACCTTGCGGGTCTCGCTGATGAGCTTGCCTTTGCCGTTGGAGCGGTAGAGCTTCAGCTGCCCAGCCGCGGTGCGGGCGACCAAGTCCATCTTCTTGTCTGCGTCGAAGTCCAGGGCCATTACGTCCAGGCCCTTCCAGTTGCCGGAGCTTAACAGCTTCCGCGGCTCGGGCTTTGTGCCGGCCGGGTTTGCGTAGGAGTACAGCTTGCCGTCACGGTTCTTGGCAATGATCCCCGGGTACTTGTCGCCGGTCCTCCACTTGGTGACGAGGATGGTGTTGTGCTGCCATCCGCTCACACCCAGAGTGGAGCGCTTGAAGCCGCCGTTCTTCTGCCCGTAGTCGACCGTGAGCCGGCCGTCCTTCCAATTGGCGATCAGGTCCTGAATCCCATCGGCGTTCCAGTCGGCAATGTCGACGTTCATCGCTGTTGCCCATCCGGCGGAAACGAGGCTGCGCTTGTTCAAGTCCCTGCCCTTGGCAGACGGGTAGAGGTAGAGCTTGCCGGCGGAGTCCACGACTGCGACATCACCGGACGTGGCCTTGGCCGGTGCGACGGCGGCCGGCATGGCCTTCAGGTCGTTGGCGATCAGCTTCGGCATGTCATAGGTGTAGTGCGTGACCCCCGGGAGGACGGTCATCTTCGTGTGGGTGAACCCGAGGCCCTTGTATTTCTTCTCCGCGCTCGTGGCGGTGCCCAAGGCTGACCAGTTCTTCAGGCTGGTGCCGCCGCGTCCGTCGCGGCTGCCGCAGATCCAGTGCAGCTTCATCTTCTTCACTGCCGCGGGAGCGGCTGTCTCCATGCCCGTGTATCCGCCGCCGCCGACGATGGTGGCCCCGCCGCCCTTGATCCACTCCTGGCGGTCTGCCAGGAGCTCATAGGTGATGAACTCGGCTCCGCCTGAGTAGCCGTGAAACCAGATGCGGCGGGCGTCAAGCTTGTATGTGGCGATCAATGTCCCGGCCAAGGCCCGGAAGTAGTCACCGTTGCGGTCGGCATCCTCCCACCAGGTGATGCCGCCCTTCTTGTCCGGGGTGATCACGGGAACCATGATCATGTTCTTCTTGGCGGCCTCGGCCGCCATCTTCTTCATGATGGACCCGTTGGTGTGGTGCACGTAGGACTGCGCCGGATAGGAGTAGTCGCCGTGGAAGACGAACAGGACGCCGACCGGCTTTTTCGTATCGATGCCGTCGGCGTAGATGTGGTATTTGCTGGTGACACCGTTGGGAGCCGTGTAGGTCTGATAGGTCGCGCTGCGCGGAGTAGCGGCCTGCGCCGGGACACTGACGACAAGTGCTGATGCAAGAAGGGACGCTGCGAGAGCTGCTCCGAAGAACGCACGGATGAGGGGCTTCATAAGAACTGGATCCGTTCGTAGTGCTGTCGGCTGCGGAAAAGCGGCACGGGCGTCAAGGGTTGTAATCGGACGCCAGGCACTCCTGCGTAAGGAAATCTCCGGAAAACCTCACCAGTCCCCCGCCGCGGGGCCCGCTTTGGGCAAAGTCAGCCATGTCTTCCGTGCTTGGCGGGTTCTTTGCCCTTGTACCGGCGGCACTGGCCGGTGAACCCTGTCATGCCTTGATCGGACGCATTCTTGTCTGCACGCCTGTATGCCGAGTTTTGGCCGCAACGGCGCGAACATGCGGGATTGGACATACTGAGAATGCAATGGGGCACAAAGGCCGGCTGGGGACAAGCGAGGGAGATCGTGACCGTGTCCATGAGGTCAAAAGCTCCGGGCATGCTGGGACTGACCGGGGCTCTTATGCTGGTGGCCGCGCCCATCGCGGCGGTCGTTGAGTACAACCTTGATAAGCAAAACGGCTTGGTGCCAATGGGTCCGATCGGGACCTGGGTGCTTGTCCTGGCCGGAACCGGAATGGCACTCATCGTGGCGGCGATCGCGGCCGCAGCCAGGAAGCGCCGGTCCGGCGCAGAAAGCCGCTAGCAAGCTAAGAGCGGCCCAGGCGATATCCCGACAACACCGGCAGGTTCACGGCCCGGCCGGCTGTACCCTGCCTCGCTGCGAGCGACTCAGGCCCGTCCCTTCAGGATCAGGTGCCAGTAGATCTGCGGGAAGATCCGCCGGTCCATCACCCACTGCCAGCGCCGCTCCTTGGCCATCCTGAGGACCGGGTAGCTCGGTTGGGGGCGGTATTGGTCGTCGAACTCGGCAAAGAACGCGGTGCGGCGACTCAGCGTGAACGGGCAGACTGAGTAGCCGTTGTAACGCGCGTCAGGCGCGCGCCCGGCCAGAACAGCGGTGAGGTTCTTCGCCAGTACCTTGGCCTGTTTGCGAAGCGCCCCGCCGGACTTGGAGTTCCGTGTTCCGGCGGCGTCGCCGAGGGACCAGACGTTGGGAAATCGCGGGTGGCGCAGAATTTCTGGATCCACCTCGACAAAGCCGCCGCTGCTCCCCCTCGGCGGCAGTGAAGTGGCTTTCAACCAGTCCGGCGCCGACTGCGGCGGAACGGCGTGCAGCAGGTCGTACCGGACCTCCCGGTCCGCCGAGGAGCCGTGCAGCACCAGTGTCTGTGCCTCAGGATCGACCGAGGCTACGGTGGTGGAGGTCCACAGCGTGATCCCGTACTCGCTGATTTTGCGCTCCAGCTCCCGGTCCACCTCCGGCATTCCGAAGACGGTAGGCGTGGGCACCACCAAGTGCACGTTGATGTCCTGCAGCACGCCCTGTCCCCGCCAGTAGTCGCAGGCCATGTAGGCGATTTTTTGCGCGGCACCTGCGCACTTTGCGGGCCCGGGCGGCTGAGTGAATACGGCGGTGCCGGCGCGCAGCCCGCGCACCAGATCCCACGTCTTGGGGACCAGCGCGGCGTCGTAATTGGACGAGCCGCGCGGCGAGGCTACCGCCTGGGCCAGTCCGGGAACGGCGTCCCAGTCCAACTGCAGACCCGGGCAGACCACCAAGTGCTCGTAGCCAACGCGATCGCCTCCGGCCAGGACGACGACGTTCTCCTCCGGCCGCACATCGGCCGCCTCCGCGCGGATCCAGTCAACCCCCTGCGGCATGACGTTCGCCTGGGGGCGGACTGCTTCGGCCATCCGTGCAGCCCCGGCTCCTATGTGGGAGAACAGCGGTTGGAAGTAGTGCTGGTCCCGGGGTTCGATGATTGCGATGTCCTCAACGTTCCACC
>NZ_JBNHHB010000174.1:0-11063 GCF_059091905.1 Arthrobacter sp. Dra40 | reverse complement strand
GCCACCCGGATCGATCTAAACTCCACCGCGCGCCTGTTCATGCGTGAGGAGCTGGTCCTCGGACGCCACGGGGAAAGTCCGGGGGCGCTCCGGCAGCGGCTGCGCGTTACCCTCGCCGGCAGGCCGATTTACGACCAAGAGCTCGCCGTCGGCGACTGCGCTCCCGGCTGGAACGGTTCGGCGGTCACCGGCGGGCGCAGGGCACTGGGCTCGGCGTTCATCGTGGACCCGGCCGGAAGACCCCACGGCAACACGGACGCGTTCGGCCCGGCCGATGTCCCTGAGACGGCGCTGCTGGCCCTCAGCCCTGGCGCGCTCCTGATCTCGAGCCTGGCAGCGGACTCGATCCTGCTGGCCCGGCAGCTGGATGCCGCCCTTGCCCACTACACCAAACTCTGAGCGGGCTGCCTGACCTTGAGCTTGGGTCCCCTGAGTTCGTCGGCACGGACCAGCACCACCCCCGCCACGATGAGCACGCCGCCCACCAACTGGATGGCAGCGGGCAGCTCGCCCAGCAGCAGCCAGGCCCAGATGACGGCGAAGAGCACCTCTGTCAGGGAGACAAAGGAGGCAACCTTGGAACCGAGGGCCCGGGCGGCCATAATGCCTGTGACATAGGAGAGCACCGTGGACAGGAGAACCAGTCCGACCAGCGGCACCCACCATTGCGTTTGCCAGCTGGCCAGCTGCACATCGGCCGTACTGAAGCTCATCGGCAGCAGCTGGACCGCTCCGAGGACCACGATGGTGGTGCCGCCCACCAGCAGCCCCCCGGCGGCCAGTACCAGCGGAGGCAGCGAATCGTTCTGCTTGGCGGTGATGAAGAAGTAGACCACCAGGCACACTGCGGCCCCCAGCCCCCACAACACGCCGGCAGCGTCCAGTTTCATCGGACCGAAGACGTCGAGCACCAGCATGAGTCCGGCCACGGCCAGCACGGCCCCCGCAATGGTTGCGGGCCGCGGCAGCCGGCGGCTGGTCATCCAGAGCCACAGGACTATCAGCACCGGCGCAAGGAACTCCAGCAGCAGCGCCACCCCGACGGACAGCGTGGCCACGGCGTTGAAGTAGAAGAGCTGGCAGCCCGCCACGCCGATCACGCCGAACAGGACGATGGTCTTCCAGTTCTGCCGCAGCTGGCCGAACCGGCCGCGCAGCATGAGCGCGGCGGGCAGGACCAGCACCAGCGCCGCGCCCACCATCCGAACCGCCACGGCGGAGCCGGGAGTCCAGCCGGCTTCAAGCAGTGATTTCGCGAAGGGGCCAGAGAGGCCGAAGACCGCCGAAGAAGCCAAGGCGATGCCGACGCCGGCCACTGCTGACCCGGGGTGCTGCGGAGTTGTCAGCGTACGCTGCCGGGCGGTGGTTGAAGCCATAGTGGGTCCTTGGGTGTGCGGTTCGCTCCCGGCGCAGAACGAGGCAGTCAGGAGTCATCAGCGGTATACTCCTGACAATAACGCTGCCGCTGTTCAGGAGTCAACATGATCTTTGCTCATGACACCGAGCACTCCCTGGTGGACGCGGCCCGGCTCATCAACACGGCGGAAGTGGGCCCGGACGCCCTTGCCAGCGTGGCGGATCTGGACGCGCTCGTGGCTGACTTCGGTTTCACCGGTTCCCGGACCCATTCAACCGCTGAGTTGGAGGCGGTCCGCGCCCTGCGCCCCGTGCTCAGGGAGGTCTGGTCCGCGACGGAAGACCGCGCCGTCGTCGTTGTCAATACAATCCTGGCCGATGCCGGCGCCATACCGCAGTTGGTCAAGCACGACCAGTGGGATTACCACCTGCACGCCACCAGCCCTGAGGCGCCGCTGGCTGTGCGGATGGCCGTGGAGGCGGCGATGGCACTGGTGGACGTGATTCGCGAAAAGCAGCTGGACCGGTTGCGGATCTGCGCCGCCGACGACTGCTCCGCGGTGCTGGTGGACCTGTCGAAGAACCGGTCAAAGCGCTTTTGCGATACCGGCAATTGCGCCAACCGGACGCATGTCGCTGCTTACCGGGCACGAAAGTCGGCGCTGGCGCTGCCGGACTAGCGGCTGCCCGCCGAGTAGGGCGCACCCGGGTCGAGGTCGATCACCGTCCGCAGCGGCGGCAGCAGTGAATCTTCCCAGCTGGCGGTGAATTTCATGCCCTCCGGACCGTTCAGCTGGCTGTCCGCTTGGATGACGAGACCGTGTTCGAACAGGTAGGCGGCCACATTGAAGGCCAGTTCCACGATCTGGTTCGGATCCTTGTCGCGGAAGTGAACCTGCACGTCGGGCAGGCCAAGCTGGTACATCCCCAGGCTGTCCACCACCATGGCGCCCTCGTCATTGCTGACCAGGAAGAACCGCATATTGACCGGGCCGGCCAGCGGGTGCGCCGCCTCAAGCTCCCCTGGATGCCGCCAGTGGGAATTGTGCAGCCACCGGACCGCGGCCGGCTGGGTCTCCGCGGCCAGCAGGCGCAGCACCCGCTGGAAGGACTCGACCCGCGGCTTGGGTTCGAACCCGCTGGCCACCACCTCCGTCACCAGAATGCGGTGGGTGCAGCCGGGCACGTGCTGATCGGCGTCCGGCCAGGACCAGCTTTGGTCCACCGGACTGGCTTCCAGCGCCTCAAGCGCGGCCATGGGTTCGCGCGGAACGGCGACGCCGGTGCTGAGCCGGACGGTCTTCACGCCCGTGGAGCCGTTGATGTCGAACGAATGGTCTGCGTGCGGCAACAGGGCCACGCCCTCGGAGAAGGAGGCGCCGGGGAATTCGGCAGCCAGCCGGGCCCGCAGTTCAGCGCTGAAGAGTCCCGGGTCCGAGCGATACCAAAGCTCGGCGGCCAACGTGGTCTTGGCCTCAGGGGCGCCACCGCGGGCGGTGGCGTCATGGATGGCGGTCTCGCGAGAGCCAGAAGGCGAACGAGGGGCTGCGGTGAAGCCGGGGGCAGCTGGGCCGCTGGAATCGGCGGTACAGGGCAGCTGCGGGGAAGGTTCGCCGGATGTCATGGTGTCAGCTTGTCAGGCCCGGCTGTGCCGGCGCCAGCAGATCAGCGGCGCGCGCCGTCGTTGTCGTCGTCGTCGTCGTTTCCCGAAAGCCGGTTGGTGGCCTGATCAGGATTTACGCCGGACTCCGCCGCCTGCTGTTCTTCCACCTGGGCCCGGCTCTGCACCGTACCTGGAGCCGGTACGGTGCCCGCGCCGCCGGGGATCTTTGACGAGACGCGATGAATGCCCGAGCCCTGGCTGAGGTGCTCCGGGTTTTCCTTGGTGGACATGGTCAACACCGCCACAATCAACAGCGAGGCAATGAAGGCGATGCCGGCCCCCGTCACCCCGAGATCCCAGCGGAGCAGGTTTCCGGACCCGCCGGTGGCGAAGACCATGGTGAGGAAACCGGCGACCAGGGCCAGTACTGCCGAGAAGATCAGCGGGCCCTTGACGGACATCCGTCCTTCGTCCGGACGGCCAGACGCGTTCTTGCCCACGATGATTTCCTCCTGCTGACGGGTAAAGCCTCCAACCAGTCTACCGGCCGTAGAAGTTGTCGCGCAGGCGCCGGTGGCGGGAACCACACTGAGACGCCCGGCGGGCGTCAGCCGGCTGCGGGCTGCCTGGCGTCATGCCGCAGGCTGAGCGCGGCGATCAAGAGGACGACGGCGATAATAATCGCCGCTCCGCCCAGCACACCCAGCAGCGCATGCGGGCCAAGGTACGCGAAGAACGGGAGAGCAGCGCCGAAGCCCACGGACACCGCTCCGGTGAGCAGCCAGTCGCGGGCCAGCACCGAGCCGTCCTCCGCCGGGGACGCGGCGACGGCGCCCGCACCGTGGGCATTCAGCGCACGGACCGAACGGTGGCTCCACCAGAGCATCAGCTCCGCGCCACCGGAGACCAGCAGGGCCGCGGTGGCCAGCACCGTGAACACCGGCACAGTCTGCAGGGCGCAGGCCAGGACGCCGGCCACAGCCAGCACGGCAGCCTGGAGCAGCAGCAGCTGGCGGTAGGACGCAGCGGCCGGTTTGCGGGCCAGCAGCCAGACTGCCCCGCCGCTGAGCAGCAGGAACAGTCCGCCGGCCACAGCCATCACGGTGCGGTCGGGCTCCTGCCAGAAGATGGTGGTGGCGCCGAAGGCAGCAGCCACCAGGGCACGGACCAGGACCGGCTGCCAGAAGGCTGCCGCCTGCGTAGTACTCGGGATCGTCACGGTTTCAAGCCTAATGCGCCCCGGTGACCATCCATGCATCGTTGCGGACCCGCCAGCCCAGCGTGAGCGCGCGCGCCGCGGTGTAGCCCAGCCCGAAGGCCGCCCACAGCCAGAGCAAACCTGCCGTGCCCATCAGCCCGGCCCTGTCGACCCACACCAACAGGGGCACGTACACGGCCAGATTGACGACGCCGGCAAGCGCCAGATAGCGGGCGTCGCCGGCGCCAATCAGTACGCCGTCCAAGACAAAAACGAAACCGCAGAGCGGCTGGCTAAGGGCCAGCAGCCAGATTGCCGCCGTGAAGGCCTGGTGCACCGCCGGATCGGAGGTGAAGATCCAGCCAAGCACCGGGGCAACAGCCGCCAGCAGCAGCCCGGTCACGACGCCGAAACCGACGCCCCAAACAATCATCCGGCGGGTCAGCGAGTGTGCCAGCACCTTGTTCGACGCCCCGAGTTCCTTGCCGATCAAGGCCTGCGCCGCGATGGCGATGGCGTCCAGCGCAAAGGCCAGGAAGCTGTACATGGTCATTACCAGCTGATGGCCCGCCAGGCTGACCGGGCCCTGTGAAGTGGCCACCAGTACGGTGGCGAGCAGGGCGATGCGCATGCTCAGGGTCCGAAGCATCAGCCAGGACCCTACCTGCGTGGTGGCCTTGAATCCGGCCCAGGTTGGCCGCAGCGGCACGGAGTACTTCACCGCTCCGCGGTAGACGATCACCAGGTAGACCGCTGCCATTGCCCACTGGACCATGCTGGTGCCCATGGCGGAACCGGCCACGGAAAGGCCCATGCCGTAGACCAGCAGGAAGTTCAGGCCGATATTGGCCAGGAAGCCGATGCCGGCAACGAGCAGCGGCGTCTTGGTGTCCTGGAGGCCGCGCAACACCCCGGTGGCCGCCAGCACGATCAGCATGCCCGGCAGGCCGGGCATTGACCAGCGCAGGTAGTCCACGGCGAATTGCTGCACGTGCCCGCTGGCTCCCATGGCCGCGGTCAGGTGCGGCGCGAAGGCCCAGCCGGCGGCAGCCATCACCACACCCACCAGCAGCGCCAGCCAGATGCCGTCCCGTCCGACGCCGTACGCTTCCGCCATGCGGCCGGCGCCGAGCAGCCGGGCCACCGCAGGTGTGGTCGAGTAGGCGAGGAAAATCATCAGTCCGACGACGGTCTGCACTACCGTGGCGGCCAGCCCCATGCCGGCCAGTTCCGCCACGCCGAGGTGTCCCACGATGGCCGAGTCGGCCGCCAGGAACAGCGGTTCGGCGATCAAGGCTCCGAACGCGGGGATGGCGAGTGCAAGGATGCGCCGGTTCAGGCTGCGTCCCTGCCGCTGTTCTACGGTCTTCTCCCGATTCACGCCTCCCAGCTTAGGCCTCCGCCCGTCCGGTTCCCGGAAAGGATGCAGCGGGTCCGCCGGCCATGAAATGCCGGCAACCGACCTTCCCAGCTGGCCGGCGCCCATTCCGTCCCGGTCGCACGGGGGTTACGCGGCAACGGTGGGTTTGCCCCCGGAGCCGGCGGCGCGAGCGGGCTGCCCGACCGGCCGACCAGCGGCGCGCCCCAGTGCCCGGCTACGGCGGTAGCCGGTCCGCGGCGACCCGATGTACCCGGCCACATACTTTGCGTCGCGGCAGGCGCCGGGCAATGTAGCCGATGCCGCCGAATACAGAAACTTCAAGCCGAGGAAGTACAGCCCGGGAGCCGACTCCACGACTCCGCGCCGCTGTACTGGCCGGCCAGTATGGTCAAAGATGGGCAGGTTTACCCACTCGAAATCGTTCCGGTATCCGGTGCACCAAATCACATTTGCTACCTCCAGCATCCGGTCGCCGCTGCCGGCGCCCTTGTGGGTCCCCTCCACAACGGGCTTTCCCTCCCGGATGCCCACGACACGAGGAACCGACTGCACGCCTGCGGCGGCGAGATCGCTGAGCTTGGTGCGAATGAGCGGGGCTGCGTGGACGATGAAATCCGGTGCAACCTTGCGTCCCACGGGGGTGTCGAGGGTGAGCACATGCAGGCCAAGGAAGCGCACCACCGGCAAGGCGAAGCGCGCCGCCGTGCGGCCGTGGCGGACGGGCAGCTCCGCGCTGGGCCGGCCCGCCACCCAGGTAGGATGCGTTCGGCTCACTTCCAGAGCGATCTCCGCCCCCGAGTTGCCCAGCCCGACGACGAGAACGCCACCCGGGTGGAGCTGGCCGGGTCCGCGGTAGGTGCTGGAGTGAATTTGCAGTATGTCTGGCGACAATTGCCCGGCGAACGGCGGGAGCTTGGGGACTTGCTCGCCTCCGGTGGCCACTACAACATTGCGCGCCGCCCAGCGCTTTTCACCGGATGCTGCTATATACGTATCGCCCTGGCGCCACAGCCGGTCCACCCGGACGCCGGTGCTGACCGGGAGTTTGAAGCGGGCCGCATACGCCTCCAGGTAGTCCGCCTGCTCGTCCTTGCTCGGGAAGGTCAGCGCGTCGCCCGGGAATGGCATGCCGGGCAATGCGTCATATTTTGCCGGCGTGAACAATCGGAGCGAATCCCAACGCAGGCGCCAAGCGTCGCCGATCCGCCGGTGGGCATCGAGGATGAGAAATTCACGGCTCTGCTGGGCAAGATGGTAGCCCAGCGCCAAACTGGATTGACCGCCCCCGATGATGAGGGTGTCGACGGTCGTCGTTGGACGGTCGTCCTGGTGGGTGTCGATGGTGTTGTCTCTGGTCATGGTCATAACGCTATGGACCAGGCATGGCAGAGGCATCGAAGAAAATACCCATCTTCGACAGCCAGCGGATGGGTATTTCGGTGCAGTCCTGCCAGTCAGCGATCCCGCTGCAGCAGCCCGTGCTGGTAGGCGTAGGCCGTAGCGGCGGCACGGGAGCTGAGGCCCAGCTTGAGGAAGATGTTGCTGAGGTGCCGGGCGACCGTTTTCTCGCTGAGGAACAGTTCGGCGGCGACAGATCTATTGGTGGCGCCGGAGGAAACCAGACGCAGGACCTCGGTTTCGCGGGCCGTCAACGGGTTGGGGACTACTGGCGGTTCCCGTTGCAGCGACCGGTCCAGCTCCGCGAGCGCCTGGCGTGCGCCGAGCTCGGCGAACACGGTTCGGGCGGCCTCGAACTCCATGGCCGCAGATTCCTCGTCTCCCTCGGCCTGGAAGGCACTTCCCAAAAGGACCCGGCAACGCGCGGCCTCGTAAGGTGCCTCAAGCTGATTCCACAGCATCCACGCTCGGCGCAGTTTCCTGATGGCTTTGGGGACCTCGTTCTCACGGAGAAGAACCGCGCCCTCGGCGAAGCCTGCGATGGCTTCCGCCAGTGGCATCGTGCTGGACGCGTACAGGGCCGCCAGTTCCTCGGCGCCGGAGCGGGCTGCCGCCACATCGCCCGCGGCCAGTTCAATGTCGATCCGGGCCGGCAGCAGCCGGCGGCGCGTGCCCGGGTCGGCCTCGGCGACAGCGCGGCGGATGAGCGACAGGGCAGCCGGGACATTCCCCTGGGCCAGGCGGAGCAGGGCCAGCCCGGGCTGCGGATCGACTCCTAATTGGTGTGCCCGGCCGTAGGAAACCTCGGCAGCCGCTGTATCCCCGCACAGCCGCTGAACTTCCGCCTGCTGGTAGTACGCTCCAAATACCGCGTAACGGTCCCCTTGCCGGAACCGTTCCTGTGCGGCCTGTGCCGCCGTTAGTGCCTCGTCCCAGGCGCCATGCAGACAGTAGAGTTCCGCCCGGTGCATCTGGCAGTGGCCGCTGAAGGCGACCAGATCGCGCTGCCCGTCACACCAGCGGTCCAGTGCGGCGGTCCACTGCTGCGCCCGGTCGATGTCGAAAGCAAGTTGGCAGCCCTCGACGACGGCGCAATAGATGATGCCCGCCGGGATGGGCGATATTTCCCCGGCCGTCACCGCCACCATAACTTCATCGAGCAGCGTCAGACCGGCGGGGACTCTCCCGAGCATGATCTGCGCCCGTCCCTGGCCCAGCCGCGACAGCGCCATCAGATCCGGGTCATGGAAGTGGTCGGCGCATATTTCGGCCTTTTTGAATTCCAGCGCGGCGGCCTCGGCATCTCCGGCATTCAGGGCGCCCATTCCGGCCGGGACACAGAGGAAACCCTCAACCGGCGACTGCCCGGGGATGTCGTCGAGCAACCGCCGGGCCCGTGCGAACCAGCCTGAGCTGCGGGCCTGTTCACCGACCCTCATCAAGTGCATCCCCAGCCAAGCGGCGCACTGCGCGGCACCGGATGCATCACTCAGAACCAGATACTCCTCATGCGCCCGGGTCAATCCCTTAATGCCGTCCGGGATGAGCCCGAGAAGGACGGCCGCGGTGGAGTACAGCTCAAGATCGTGGGCCGCGAGTTGGCCCTCCTGGTCCGCTGCGGCCAACTGCTCGAAGGCGTCGCGCCAGCGGTGCTCGGCGTAGGCGATCCGGCCACGGTCAAGAGCTGTGGACGTGGACATTATGCCTTCCCGCGACTGCCATGTCCGGCGCCCGGCGGCGTCGAACACCGCGCCAATATTCGGCCGGGTACCCCTATTCGCCAGAGTACCGGGGCCTCGCCAGCGGAACAACGGGCCTAGGGTCAACCGTCAGCTGAAGGCTGTGCTGGCGGGAATGCTCACCCCACGAGCACGCAGGCCGCCGCTAACGTCCCGCAGCGGTCCGCCGCGGCCGCAGGGCAAGCACCGCCGTCGTTCCCGCGAGGACGGCGAGCGCAGCGGTGAACGCCGCGACGCCGGTCCAGCCGAACCGGCCGAAGAAGAGCCCTCCGACCCAGCCCAGCAGGCTGGACCCGGCGTAGTAGAAGAGGTTGTAGAGGCTTGACGCCTGGGCCGCGCCCACCGTGGCCAGCCGCGGTATCCACCCGGAGGCCACCGAATGGGCCGCGAAGAATCCGCCGGTGAAGATCAGCAGACCCAGCAGGATCAACGGAAGCGAATCGGCGAGGGTGACCGCCAGCCCGGCGATGCTGACCACGATTCCGCCCAGCAAGACCGGCAGCCGCCCGGTCCTGACCGTCAGACCGCCGGCCACCCTGGAACTCACCGTGCCGGCCAAGTAGGCCAGGAACAGCAGGGAGGCCAGCGAAGCCGGGAGGGAGAACGGCGGCGCCTCCAGCCGGAAGCCCAGGTAGTTGTACACGGCAACAAAGCCGCCCATCAGCAGGAACCCCTGCGCGTACAGCGCCAGCAGCGGCACCGAACGTAGATTGGCCAGGATCCGCTCACCCAGCCCGGGTCCCTGGCCGTGCAGCACCGGCCGGAACCTGCGCGGAGCCGGTGCCAGCCGCACGAACAGTACTGCGGCGAGCGCTGCCGCCAGGCTCACCGCCAGCACGCCCATCCGCCAGTCCGCCCACTCACCCACCGGGCCGGCGATGAGGCGCCCGGCCAGGCCGCCGACGGTGGTGCCCGCCACGTAGGTGCCGGCAGCGACCGCTGCGTGCAGCCGCTGCACCTCTTCGTTGAGGTAGACCAGCGCTACTGCCGGGATCCCGCCCAGCGCCGCTCCCTCCAGCAGACGCAGCGCCAGCAGGGCCGGGAAGTTCGGCGCCAGCGGCAGCATCAGACCCAGCACGACGGCGGCGCTGATCGCCCACGTCATGGTGCGCTTGCGTCCGGCGCGGTCGGCCACGGCCGACCAGGGGATCACGGCCAGGGCCAGGCCGATCGTGGCGGCGGACACGCTGAGTGCCGCGTCAGCGGGGCTGGCGTTGAAGCTCCGGGCGAGGCCCGGCAAAACGGCCTGCACGGAGTACAACTGGGCGAAGGTGGCGAACCCGCCGAACAGCAGCGCGAGCAGCATGTTGCGGTATTCCCGGCTGCCTTTGGGGTGGCCCGCCCAGGGTTGCTCCGCACTACTCACGGATCCGATGCTATGCCGGGCTGCCCCGCGGAGCGCATTCCGTGTCGAACGCCGGCCGGATGCCTCAGGCATAGGTTGAAGCCTACGCACCAGCCCGGCCGGAGCTCCGCCACTACACTCGAAGGAGCAGGCCGGTTCTCGCAACTGGTTCGTCCAATGAAGGAGGATCTTCGTGTCCCAGCTCCAGCCAGGTATGCCCGCCCCCGAGTTCACCCTCGCCGACGCCGACGGCAAGAAGGTTTCGCTGTCCGACTACGCCGGCTGGAATGTGGTGCTCTACTTCTACCCCAAGGCCGCCACCCCCGGCTGCACCACCGAGGCCTGCGACTTCCGCGACAGCCTCAACTCCCTGCAGGCCGCCAACTACGAGGTCATCGGGATTTCGCCGGACGGTCCAGAGGCCCTGCAGGCGTTCAGCGAGGCCGAGAACCTGACGTTCCCGCTGCTCTCGGATCCTGAGTTCGCCGTCTCCAAGGCCTACGGCTCCTACGGCGACAAGGAGTTCGGCGGGAAAGTCATCACCGGCACCCTCCGCAGCACCTTCGTGATCGGATCCGACGGAACCCTCCAGCACGCGGAGTACGACGTGGACGCCAAGGGCCACGTGGCACGCCTGCGCGAAACCCTCGGGGTCTGATTCCCTTCGCCTGAAACTCAGATACGACGGCGGCGGCTTCGGCCCCGCCGTCGTATCGCATTAAGCACCCGATCCGCGCGTACCGGCGGCCGGAATCGCTAAGCGGCGCCTCGCCGAGCGAGGAACGAGCGAGGCAGGGCAGCGCGGAGAGGGCCCCGCCGGGGCGATGAAGTCGCCCCGGGGAGGGTCCGCGCCACTGCGAAGCCGCGTGCGATTCCGGCCGGCGGATCTTCAAGCAGGCGCGCTAAGCGTCAGGCTCGCTGCGGACGCTGAGCCGGGCCGCGGCGGCACCGCCCAGTACGGCGCAGGAGAACCAGATCGCGCCGCCCGGGCCCAGCGGCGCGGCCACCAGGCCGGCGGCCAGCGGCAGCACCACCTGGCCCAC
>NZ_JBNHHB010000173.1:0-11064 GCF_059091905.1 Arthrobacter sp. Dra40 | reverse complement strand
GGGATCCGCCGTTTGCCACGGCGGATCCCTTGCTGCCTTTGCGGCTGTACGCCCGGGCCGGCGGTGCCGGCGCGAAGCGGAGCAGGTTAGGTGCCGGGACGGTCCTCGTCTCGGGAGGGACCTTCGGTGCCCTCCACCGCAGTCTGGCTGCTGCCAGCCTGGGCATCGCCGGTTGGCAGCGGCTCGCCGGCCTGCTGCGGCTGCGGGGTCTGCTGCTCCGGAGTCACACGTATCCCATACTGCGGACGGCCGTCCGGCAGGTCCGGGTAGCGTCCGCGCACGGGCAGGCCCGGAACCCCCGGCTGTTCCGGCGCGGGCCCTGCTGCCGGCCGGACCGGGCCGGACTGCGGCTGGCCGGACTGCGGCTGGCCGGGCTGCGGCTGGCCGGGCTGCGGCTGGCCGGGCTGCGGCTGGCCGGGCTGCCGGTAGGGATCCTCGCCCCACTGGGAGGGCCGCTCGGGTGCTTGCGGCTGCGGGCCGGCAGGTGGCTGCTGGCCAAAGGGAGCCTGGCCGGGATGCATCTGCGGCCCCGGACGTGCTGTTCCGGCCATCGGCAGCTGCGCGGCCAGCCGCCGCGCTTCATGGGCCACCTCGGTGGCCACCACCACGTCATAGCTGGTGGCGATGACTTGGTTGGTGGAGGTGAAATCCCGTTTGCCGCGCTGCAGCGCATAGGAAATGATGCCGAACAGCATCCAGAAGGCCGCGCCCATGGCCATGGACGAAATCAGCAGCACATAGGTTTCCCCGCCGCCGAACAGCATCAACAGCAAGCCCACGAACAGGCCGAACCATGCTCCGGTGGCTGCGCCGGACAGGGCCACCCGCGGGTAGCTAAGCTTTCCGGTGACACGCTCGACGGTTTTGAGATCGTTGCCGACGATGGTGACGTGCTGGACAGGGAACTCCTCGTCCGCCAGGTAGTCCACGACCTTCTGGGCATCCAGATAGGAACGGTAGTTACCAATCAACTCGCCCTGTGGAAGGGTACGGCTGAGGTCCCGGGAATCTGCACGTCCAAGCATCGACATACCCTCATTGTCGCTGATATAAGCGCCGGATAGTCCGGGTATCGCTTCAGGTGAACGTGCGAACCCGCTCTCACCCCGTTTTCCGCCCGCCGGAGGCCCTTCAACCCCGGAACGACTGCCTGCCGGATCCCGGATTTCGCGGGCCAGCACGTAGCCTAAAGGGGTGAGCACTAAAACCAACCGAGTCTTCGTAGCCCGGCTGCTCGGCCTGGACGTCTTCGACCCGCTCGGAGACCGCCTGGGCCGGCTGCGCGACGCCGTCGTCCTCGACTACGGCCCTGCCCGGCCGCCTTTGGTCGTCGGTCTGGTGGTTGAGGTTCCCGGTAAAAAGCGCGTTTTCGTCCCGATGACCCGAATCACTTCGATCAGCGCCGGGCAGATTATCTGCACCGGGCTGGTCAACCTGCGCCGGTTTGAACAGCGCGGCGCCGAAACCCTGGTGGTCGCCGAAATGTTCGACCGCCGCGTCACCCTCGCCGACGGCAGCGGTGATGCCACCATCCTGGACATCGGCATGGAACAGTCCCGCGACGGCGACTGGTATGTCTCCCAGCTCTTCGTGCGGCGCGGCCATTCAACCTCGCCGCTGCGCAGTTTGCGCCGCAACGAAACGCTGATTGTGGACTGGAACGAGGCCTATCAGGGCGCCCGCCACGAACCGCAGGCCGCCACCACGTTCGTGGCCAGCCATGAGGACCTCAAGCCCGCCGACTTCGCCGAGGCACTGCACGAGATGACGCAGAAGCGCCGGCTGGAAGTCGCCAGCGAGCTCCAGGATGACCGGCTGGCGGATGTGCTTCAGGAGCTGCCGGACGACGACCAGGTGCAGATCCTGACCTCGCTGGATGCCGAACGTGCCGCCGTCGTGCTGGAAGAAATGGACCCGGACGACGCCGCCGACCTGCTGGCCGAGCTGCCGGAGGAGCAGAAGGAAGAGCTCCTGCAGCTGATGGAGCCCGAAGAAGCCAGGGACGTCCGGCGGCTGCTGGAGTACGAGGAAAACACCGCCGGATCCATGATGACGCCGGTGCCGGTGATCCTGCCCCCGGAAGCCACGGTGGCCGAGGCTCTCGCGCATGTGCGCCGCGAAGAGCTCACCCCGGCGCTCGCGTCGGCTATTTTCGTCTGCCGGCCGCCGCTGGAGACACCCACCGGAAAATACCTGGGCGTGGTCCACATCCAGCAGCTGCTGCGCTATCCCCCGCCGGAAGCACTTGGCAACATCGTGGATTCGGACTTGGAGCCGGTGCTCGACCTGGCCGATGTCAGCGACGTGGCGCGCACGCTCGCAACCTACAATTTGAATGCCTTGGCAGTCGTCAACAGCGCCGGCCGGCTGGTCGGTGCCGTCACCGTTGACGATGTCCTGGATCATTTGCTGCCCGACGACTGGCGGGCACAAGACGACTCCCCCGTGATTGGAGGTGGACGCATTGGCTGAGAAGACCGAGCGGAAAATCAACGTGGCGGGACTGGACACCCCGCGCGAAACACGCGTGCGCCTGCTGGTCCGCCTCAGGCCGAATCCGGATTATTTCGGCAAGGCCACGGAGTCCTTCGCCCGTTTCATGGGCACCCCGCAGTTCCTGATGTGGATGTCGGTTTTCTGTCTGCTCTGGCTGGCCTGGAACACGTTCGGACCCGAACACCTGCGCTTCGACAGCGCCGCGCTGGGCTTCACGGCGTTGACCCTCATGCTCTCGCTGCAGGCCTCCTACGCCGCTCCCCTGCTGCTGTTGGCGCAGAACCGCCAGGACGACCGGGACAAGGTCTCGCTGCAGCAGGACCGTCAGCGCGCGGAACGCAACCTGGCGGACACCGAGTACCTGACCCGCGAACTGGCCGCACTGCGGATCGCCATCCGCGAGGTGGCCACGCGTGACTTCGTCCGCAGCGAGCTGCGCTCGGTGCTGGAAGAACTGCTGGACGACGAGTCCGGGGACGAACGCCGCCGCGGCCGGCGCCGGCCCGCCGATGCCACCATCTCGCTGCCCAAGCTGCCGCCGCCCGGAAGCGGCGGCCAGGAGAACTGATGCATGACTGATCCACACCTGTCGCAACACCCGGATCCGGCCGCCGTAAGGCGCGCGCTGGGAACGGTGATCGACCCGGAGCTTCGCCGTCCCCTCGCGGAGCTGGGCATGCTCAAGGACGTCCGGATTGACGACGCCGGAGTGGTCACCGTCGGCGTGCTGCTCACCATCGCCGGGTGCCCGCTGCGCAGCACCATCACCGCCGATGTGGAACAGGCGCTGGCCGCTGTCCCGGGCGTGTCCGGGGTGGCGGTCGAGCTGGACGTGATGACGCCCGGGCAGCGCAACGACCTCAAGGAGCAGCTGCGTGGGTCCGGCCGCGGCAATCCATTTGCCGATCCCGCTTCGCTTACCCGCATCTACGCCGTGGCGAGCGGCAAGGGCGGGGTCGGCAAGTCCAGCGTGACCGTCAACCTCGCGTGCGCCATGGCGGCGCAGGGGTTGCGCGTAGGCATCATCGACGCAGACGTCTACGGTTTCTCCGTGCCGGGGCTGCTGGGCATCACGCAGTCTCCCACCCGGGTGGACGAGATGATCCTGCCGCCGGTCGCTCACGGGGTGAAGGTCATTTCGATCGGCATGTTCGTGGCGGACAACCAGCCCGTGGCCTGGCGCGGGCCCATGCTGCACCGGGCGCTGGAGCAGTTCCTCACGGACGTCTACTTCGGCGATCTCGATGCGTTGTTCCTGGACCTTCCCCCCGGCACCGGGGACGTGGCCATCTCGGTGGCGCAGCTGCTGCCGTCATCGCAAATCCTCGTCGTGACGACGCCGCAAAGCGCCGCGGCCGAAGTGGCCGAACGTGCCGGGGCCATTGCCGCGCAGACCGGTCAACAGGTGGCGGGAGTCATCGAGAACATGTCCTGGCTCGCCTTGCCCGACGGATCGAAGATGGAAGTCTTCGGCTCGGGCGGCGGGATGGCCGTCGCCGAGCGCCTCAGTGCCGTGCTGGAGACGCCGGTACCGCTGCTGGGAAGCATTCCCCTGGAACCGGCGCTGCGGGCGGGCGGCGACGCCGGCCACCCGATTGTCCTGGACGCTGAGGAAGGCTCCGGCGCCGAAGAGGCAGCAGCCGAGCTTCGCCGGATCGCAGCGGATTTGGCGGCGCGTCCGCGCGGGCTGGCCGGCCGGGAGCTGGGCGTTTCCCCGCGCTAAGCCCTGCCGGATTCGGCCAAGCCCACCCTCCTGATCCCGCACGACGGCGGTTGAGCCGCGTATGGGTCAGGTCGCCTCGGTATCGAATGGCGCGGGTTCGTCCGCGGCCAGCTGGACCTGCGGCTTGGCCGGCGGACGCGCCGTCGCTTTCGGGCCGGTGGACGCTGCCGCACCGGCTGCTGTTGCGGCAGCCGCGGCCACGGCGGGGGGCGCCGGTGCCGGACGCGGTGCTTCATCGTCGTCCAGCAAGGCTTCTTTGATAATCCGGCGAGGGTCGTATTGCCGGGGATCGAGCTTCCGCCAGTCCATGTCGACAATGTCGTCGCCGACCTCTTCACGCAGCTGTTCTTTAGCTCCGGCGGCCATCGTTTTGAGCTGTTTGACGAAGCGGGCCAGTTGGGCTGCGTATTCGGGCAACCGCTCAGGTCCAAGGATCACCACGGCAAGGATTGCCAGGATGATCAGTTCTGAGCCATTGATTCCAAACACGATTGAAGATTACCCGTTCGCCGTACCGGTCAGCCACTTGGCGCCGCAACGCGCCCCGGGGCGCCGCCGCTCACTGCACGGGTGTGGCCGCGTCCTTTCCATGCCGCGGTTCATCCGGCAGGAGGCGGGCTGATCATCATGCCGAGCCCCCGGATGACGCGGCTGAGCGGATCGTCCGCCGGTGACTGAGGCGACTGCTCCAGACGGGAGTTTTCCGTCAGGACCACCTGGCTGACTGCCTTGGGCATGTCGGCCATCGGGAGGTCGGACCACAACGTATACGTCACCTCATCGGAATCGAGCACCACGGTCCACTCCTCACCTCCCCGCACCCAGACCTCGCGGTTCAGGCCGGCGACTTCGCGGAAACCGTCCATGGTCACGGAGTGCCCGGTGATGGCGTTCACCGGCGGCGCAGCCGGGGCCGTCTGCTCCGCTTTCGCGGCCATGTGCCGTTGTTCAGTGACGACGATCCGGCGGCTGCCGTCGCGCAAATCCATCCTGACGGCCGGCTGGCCGTCGACGATCATCTGTTCGGCACTTTGCATACGGTAGCCAAGCCCGAGCAACAGCGGACAGGTCCAGCCGCTGCGTTGCAGTTCCTCGAGTGCAGCACTGTCCATGGCGATCGACCGGGCAGTACCCGCGTGCGCGGAAACGGGTGCCCACACTTTTCCAGCGGCTGGGTCCGTTCCGGGGGCCGTGTGCCGGGCTTCACCACCCAGGAGGAAAGCTGCGGACAAGGTCAACACAGCACAGCCGCCCAAGACGCCGCCGGCCACAGCCAGCACGCGTCCGGGCCTTTTGCCGCGGTGAGCCGCTGCGCGGGGGCCGGCAGCCGGCGTGGAGGCAGCGGTACCGGACGGCCCGTCGGCACCGGCGGCCACGGACGGGGAGGTCCGGCCTTCCGACGCCAGGGAATGCACGGTTTCGGGCGGGCCGGGTTCGATGCTGTCCGGCGTGCCGCTGTTCGGCTGGCCGCAGCGCAACAGCCTCGCGGTCAGGTCCTCGCCGGGGGGCGGCACTTCCATCGAGCGCAGGCGGTCCTGGATCTGACGATACTCCTCGACACTCCGGCGGCAGCGCGGGCAGCGTTCAAGATGGCGCTCAAGGGCAGGACGGCGATCGTCGGGAAGTTCGCCGTCGAGGTACTCCGCCAGTTCTCTATCCGGGTGGAGCATCGCAGCGATCAGTGGGCTCCGGCGATCCGCGGCAGTTTCAGGCGGGGGCGCTTGCCGCCGGGATCGCGGTGGGCAAGCTTTTCCCGCAGCATCGTCCTGCCGCGGTGGATGCGCGACCGGACGGTGCCCAGCTTGACACCCAGCGCCGCGGAGACCTCGTCGTAGGACAGGCCCTCCAAATCGCACAACACCACGGCGGCCCGGAAGTCGGGCGGCAGTTCTTCGAGGGCGGCCTGCACATCGATGTCGAGATTGTTGAATTCGAAACTGCGTTCAGGGCCTGGATCCTTGCCGGGCAGCCGGGCCTCGGCTTCCTCGCTGAGCCCGTCGAACCGAATCCTGCTCTTGCGCCGGGCTTGGTCCAGGAAGAGATTGGTGGTGATCCGGTGCAGCCAGCCGTCCAGGGTCCCGGGCTTGAAGTTCTCCAGCGACCGGAAAACACGGACAAAGACCTCTTGGGTGAGGTCCTCGGCGTCGTACCGGTTTCCGGTGAGGCGGAAGGCCAGGCGGTATACCTTGGCGGAATGGTTGCGGACCACTTCATCCCAGGTCGGAGCAACCCATTGCTCGTGGCCCGCCGCGGCGTCGGGTGCGGCGTCCTGAAGCTTCGTCATGGTCCTGCCCCTTTCTCGGCCTGGCCTGCATCCCGCCCGCCGTCCTTGGCGTGCGGATGCGGCGCACATGCTTCCGGTCTGTCACGGCGTCCCGGGTAATTATCTTGGCCCAGAAATCTGGGAGAACTCTGTAAAGAGGCTGCACAAACACCCGCAACTTCTGCCGGGCGGCGCCGGCCGCCCGGCAATGGCCTGCCGTTCCCGCCGCGGGCGCGGAAAGCACGCCTTTTGTGGCAGTAGGCTTGGCACTGCGGCCCCGCGCCGTTCCCCTGAAGACATGTGAAGAGAAAGCGATGTTCAATGAGTGCCGACAAGCAGACGAGTTGGTCCTACACGGAGGGGCTTCCCGCCGAGGATGACGTCTTGCTGAGAGCCCGTGAACGTTCCCATGAGCTGGGGGTAGCAGCTGTCAGCACCGGCGTCGGCGCGGCTCTGACCGTCCTTGCCGCGGGATCCAAGGCCCACACAGTGGTGGAGATCGGTTCCGGCGCCGGCGTGTCCGGAGTCTGCCTCCTGCGCGGACTGCCCCAGGCGGCGGTACTGACCACCATTGACGCGGACGTCGACCATCTGCGCGCGGCACGCCAGGCCTTCGCCGACGCCGGCATTCCGGGCAACCGCACCCGCACCATCTCCGGCCGCGCGGCCGACGTGCTGCCGCGGCTGACCGACAACGCCTATGACCTGGTTTTCGTCGACGCAGACAAGCCCTCCTACCCGCAGTATGTGGAGCAAGCCGTCCGGCTGCTCAAGCGCGGCGGCATGCTCATTGTCAACGATGCGCTGGACCGCGACCGGGTCTCGGACCCGGCCATTCGCGAAGAGTCCACCACTACCCTGCGCAAGGTCGGCAAGGCCATCCGGGACAACGACCAGTTGCTGTCCACCATCCTGCCGACCGGCGACGGACTGCTGCTGGCCGTCAAGCACTGACGAACGGATACGCCGTGCTGCCGACCGGCGCCCGCCTCGGCCCTTAGCCGCGATAGGAGCGCAGGAATGACAGCAGCAGCCGGGCACCGTATCCGGTGGCGCCCTTCGTGACCTCAGCCTGGTCGGAGTCGGCGCGGGCCGGTCCGGCGATGTCCAGGTGGATCCACGGACTGGCGCCAACGAACTCGCGCAGGAACAGCGCTGCAGTGATTGATCCCCCGCCGACCTTCGACTTCTGCGAAGCGATGTGGGAAATGTCGGCGATGCCGGACTCGAGCGCAAAACCGTACTCGGCCGCCACTTCGTCCAGCGGCATGTGCCAGACCCGCTCCCCGGACGCTTCGCCCGCGGCTTCGAGGGCACGCACCAGCGGCAACTGCGTGCCGTAGAGCGCCGCATGCTGCTTGCCCAGCCCCATCGACGCGGCACCGGTGAGGGTGGCGATGTCCACGAGGACGTCAGGCTGCAGCCGCGCCGCGGCGTAAGAAAGGCCGTCAGCCAATACCATGCGTCCCTCGGCATCCGTGTTGCCGATCTCGACCGTGGTGCCGTTGTAGACGGTCACCACGTCGCCCGGCCGGTAGGAGCCGGCACCGATGGAGTTCTCGGCCAGGGCAAGCAGGCCGGTGACGCGGTTTGGCACACCCAGCTCCGCGGCCGCAGCCAGCACCGCCATCACGACGCCGGCGCCGGCCATGTCGGTCTTCATCGGCACCATGGGTTCGCGGGGTTTGAGCGACAGGCCGCCGGTGTCAAAGGTGATGCCCTTGCCGACGATGACGACGTGCTTGGTGTTCTCGTCCGCCGCTGAGGGCGTGTAGTCCAGCTGCACCAGCCGCGGCGGAGTCAGGGAGGCCGATCCCACCGCCAGCAGTCCGCCGAACCCTTCCGCGGCCAACTGGTGCTCGTCCCAGATGCGGATCCCGAGGCCGCGGGCAGCGGCAAGACGCCCGGCCTGGGCAGCCATCCACTCCGGGTTTTTGACGTTGGAGGGCATGTTCGCCAGATCCCGTGCCAGCCAGGTGGCCCGGGCACGCGCTGCTGCCGTGGCCGCCGTCTGGTCCGCGATTCCGCTGAGTTCCAGCAACGCAGCCATGGGTTTCGGCGCGGCCGAAGTGCCCGCGCGCGGAGGCCGGTAGCCGCCGAGCATGAATCCCTCAATGAATGCCTGCTGCAAATCTTCCGGCAGGCTGTCGACGGCGGTGCTGCGCACACATTCGGCGCCCATTGTCGCCTTGGCCAAGGCAGCTCCGGCCTTGCGCAGCTCCGATCCGCTGCCGCCGCCCAGGCCTATCAGGACCAGACGCGGGGGAAGGACCCCGCTCTCCGGCGGTGCCGGCACCGCCAGCACCTCGCCGGCCTTGCCGGACACCCCGTGCAGCTCCGCCAGGGCTGCAACATCCGCACCGAAGCCGGCCGCCGCTTCCGCGGCACCGCGGCGAGGCTGCGGCGTGATCCCCTCGGTGCTGCCGTCACCGGCGGCAATGGGCACCGCGAGCACAGTAGCGCCGGCGGCGCCCTGGACAGGCGACTGGCCGCGACCGAGCGCTGGCAGTACCCGGACCTGCGCCATCGGCGGATCAATCAGGGCCAGCTCAAAACGGCGGGCGGTCTGTTCCTCAGCGGTGGCAGGAACGCGGCTCACAGCAAACGGTTCCTAGCTTGCCACGTCGCTGGTGACACCGAGCAGGCAGTCCTTGAGGTTGCCGGCTTCCTCCGCGTTGAGTTCCAGCACCAGACGCCCACCACCGTCGATGGGGACCCGCAAGATGAGGCTGCGCCCCTCCTTGGTCACTTCCATCGGACCGTCACCGGTACGCGGTTTCATCGCAGCCATCTGGGAATTCCCTTCCGCCATGGGGCAGACCGATCGGTAATCGTCTTGCCCGCCAACCTCACATCGGCAGCCCTTAAGTGCAGGCAGCCATGTCCAACCACTTCCCATTATCGCGTACATCACAACCGGTTGCTAATTTTCCGACACGCAGTGCACAGGCAGCGGCCTGTGGTTACGGCGGATAGTCGCCGCCTCCGGGCAGTGGAGCCCACGACCAGAGCCAGGTGACCCACACAATTTGCCCGGCGAGGAACATCACCGCCAGGCACACGCGGTAGGCGCGGCTGCCCGAGACGAAGGCCGCCGCCAGCGCCAGCGGAAAGAGCGGAAGCAGCAACCGGAAGGTGCTGGTCTGCGGGTGCAGGAAGGCAAGCAGGTAACCCAGATAGCAGACGCACCACAGCCTAAGGTCCGCGCCGATGCTCCGGGCCGGCGCAGTGCAGAGGAACCAGGCGGCCCCACCCACCAGCAGCAGCGGGGCAATCATTCCGCCCAGCGGCCCGAACAAGTTAACGCCCATGTCGAACCAGGGTTTGAACAGGATCAAGTCCTCGCCACGCCACGCAGTCTCTGTGTCCGTGTAGGCGGTCAGCTCACCGGTCACCGACCAAGCCAGCACCGGCCAGGCCACCGCAGCGCCACAGCTCACCAGCGCAAGGGCAGCCGCGCGGAGGAATTCCGGGGTGTCCAGCGGATCGCTACGGCGTTGCTTGATCCGCCACAACAGATGGAGACCGGCGAGCGCGGCAAACGGCACGCCAACGGGCCGCGACAGGCACATCAGCACGACCACCGGAAGTGCCGGCACGTACTTCCGCCGCACCAGCAGCAGCAGCGCGGCGGCCAGCAACGCCAGGTTTAACGACTCCGCATAGGGCACTTGCAGGATCGGCGAGACCGGAAAGACCGCGACGAAGGCCACGGCCCACAGCGCGGTGCCGTGGGCTGCATAGTGGCGGAAGAGCTTGTAGATGACCAACGCCGCGACAAACCCGGCGATGGTAGCCACCAAGGGAGCGAGAAGCTGCCAGTTCAGCCCGGTGACTGTCGCCAGGCCACGGACAATGCCGGGGAAGAGCGCATAAAACGCCCACTGATTCTCAACGGCCCGCCCGTCCGGCCCGCGTGGAATCTCCGCTGGATAGCCCTCCAGATACACCTGCCGGTACCAGGCACTGTCCCAAATGCCGATGAAGGACAAATAGTCCGGATGCGCGTCCGTCCACGGGTTCGGGCCCTGTTGCCGGGCCACCGCGAGAAACACCAGCAGCGAATAGACCCGGGACAGGGCATAAAGCACGCTGACCTGGACCCACCAAGGCCAGCCGGTTACCCGGCGACGCCAGAACAAAAGCTCCGCGTGTGCTGCCTCCAGGAGCACCCGCGTCCGCGGAGGGCGGTCCTGCACCCCGGTCATCCTTCCCGGCCCGGGCGGGCACCGCCGTCGCGCCTTGGCTGTGGGTGGCTCAGGTGCCGGATCAGCCGCTCCTTCGCGCCCAGCTCCGCCCGCAGGACGTCGAGCACTTCGTCGACCTGGTCCATCCTGTAGCCGCGCAAAGCCGTGGAAAACCGCACACTGTCCAAGTCTTCTGCCCGCGGATGCTCCGGCAGCAGGACCGGGGGCAACCGGGCCTCATGCTCGCTCAGGCCACGCACGGCTGCCACGCGCCCGCGCTCCCAGCCATCCCCGGCAGCCGCTTCACCGATTGCCGCCTTCTTCCGGCCCCGGCGTCCAGACGCGGCCACGGCGGCGGCGCCTGCAACGGCAATGGCAAGAAAGACCAGGAATGC
>NZ_JBNHHB010000172.1:0-11085 GCF_059091905.1 Arthrobacter sp. Dra40 | reverse complement strand
GCACGTTCCCGGACGAAGGGTGGGAGGCCCTCCTGCCCGGCGGCGGGGGCGGCGGGAGCGGCGGGGGCGGCGGGAGCGGCGACAGTAAGCGCGCGGCCGGCGGCGAAGACAACCCCGCCCCGCGGGTGGGTAGGAAAATCCCGCCGGAACAGCCGAAGCCCAAACGAACCCTGGGCGGCATCGAACTGCCCGACGAGAACACCGACCCGCACGCACCGCCACCCTTCTGAAGTTCCCATGGCCGGTAGATGCTGGACTGCGCTGCCTGCGGTCTCGGGACTGTTAACCAAGCCGGTCCGGCACGCCGAAGGTAAGGCTGAGTTTCCGCTCGGCGCTGCGGTCGAAGCGCAGCCGCATGTGATGCGCACGCCAGGCCCACACGATCCCGACGGCGGCGGCCGCCACCCCGGACAGCGCTGCCACCCCCAGCCCCCACCGAGGGCCGAAGCTGTTGGACACCAAGCCGACCAAGGGTGCACCAACCGGTGTCCCGCCCATCAGGATGGCCATATACAAGGACATGACGCGTCCGCGCATCATCGGCGCCGTCGTGGTCTGTATGTAGGCATTGGCGCTGGTCATGATCGTGATGGCCGCCGCACCGACCGGCACCAGTGCCAGCCCGAAGAGCCAAACCGTCGGTGCCAGTCCTGCCAAGGTGCAGGCGATTCCAAAGGCCACTGAGGCGCCGAAGATGTAGCGGAGCCGGGGCCGGTCACGCCGTGCACTGAGCAGCGATCCGGTGACGGACCCGGCTGCCATCACCGAGGAAAGCAGGCCGAAGTCACCGGCATGGCCGCCGAACTCGGTGCGCGCCATGGAGGCGACGAAGACGGAAAAGTTCAAGCCGAAGGTGCCGATAATGAAGATGGCGGCCAGCACCACAACAAGGTCCGGACGGTGCTTCACGTACCGGAATCCTTCGAGGATCTGGCCCCGACCCTTGGCCGCCTTCTCTCGCACGTGAAGTTCTTGCCGGCGAATGGCCAGCAGCGCAGCAATCATTGCCGCAAAGGTCGCGGTGTTGATCAGGAACACCGGTCCGGGACCGATGGCAACGGTGAGTACACCGGCGATGGCTGGCCCGACCATTCTGGCAAGGTTGAAAGAGGTGCTGTTCAGCGCCACGGCGTTGGGCAGGTAGTCGTCGCGGACCACGTCCGAGACAAAAGTCTGCCGTGCCGGCGCATCCACTGCCGTCACCATTCCAAGCGCCAGGGCAAAGGCATACACATGCCACAGCTGGGCCACATCGGCCATCACCATCAAGCCCAACCCCAAGCCCAGCACAGCCATCGAGATCTGGGTGGCCATCAGCAGCTTCTGCCGGTCGAACCGGTCGGCAACGAGCCCGGCCCACGGAGCCATGACCAGCTGCGGACCCATCTGCAGGGCCATCACAACGCCCATGGCTGCGGCGTCTTGCTCGGTCAGGATGTCGTAGACCAGCCAGTCCTGCGCTGTACGCTGCATCCATGTACCGATGTTGGAGACCAGCGCTCCAATGAACCAGATCCGGTAGTTGAACAACCGCAGCGAACGAAACATGCTTCACCGCCCTTTCCGGCTGCAGAACCTGCCTCGTCGATGGGTCACGTCAGGATGTAGCTTCAGCGTCCTCGGTCGCGCCGGAAATGCCGGCTGAGTGCTCGTCGACGGCGACAGCAGGGTGCTCGTCGACGTCCGCGGCTGAGTGCTCGTCGGCAGCTGCATCCGGGACATCGCTTGCAGCGCCATCCTCGCCAATGACGGGGTCTGCGTCCGAGGCTTCGTCCTCGCCAATGGCGGGGTCCGCTTCCCAGGCTTCGTCCTCGCCAACGGCGGGGTCTGCTTCCCCGGCTTCGTCCTCGCCAACAGTGGGGTCCCCGGCTTCGTCCTCGCCAACGGCGTCCACGGCTGCTGTGCCTTCGTCAAAGGCCCCGGCCTCTTCAGCACCCGGGGCGTCCGCAGTTGCTTCCTCGCCGGCAGTGTCCTTGTCTGGGGCAGCGCCTTCCTCGTCGGCAGGGTTCGAGTCCGGCTCCGCATCCCCGGCTACAGTGGCGGCGTCCTCTGCCGTATCCGCTGCTGAAGCCACGTGGGTGCCCTCCGCGGCGGCCTCCGCTTCCGCAGCTGCCGCAACTTCCTCAGGCCGCACACGGTCCGCCCACGGCACCCACTCGGGAGCCAGCAGCGACTTCTCCGACGGCAGCAGTCCTACTTCACAAACGGTGGCTTCCTTGCCGCGGGGTACCCGGGCCAGCGTGGCGTACCATTCCCAGCCCGTGTAGCCTGCCAGCTTTGATTCGAAGCGATGCGTGACTAGCCGGTCGCCGTCGGCAGTGCTCCCGACGTGTGCACCAATCTGTTCGGGCGGGGCAATCTCCAACAGGCCCTCCCGCGCACGCTCCACCGCGGCGGCCAGGACTAGGTCAAGTTTGGGTGCGCGCCGCGCGGGCCGCCGCCGGGGCGCCGCCTCGGTCTCCGGCCCGCCGACGACCGGCTGCTCCGCGGACGTTGCTTCAGCGCTGGAGTCGGTCAAGTTTTCAGTCATCAAGGCCGCTTAAGCGTCCAGGTCGTCGGCCACACGGCGGAGCACCGCAGCCACCTTGGACGCGTGGGAGCGTTCAGGGTAACGGCCCTTGCGCAGCCCATTGGAAATTCCGTCCAAAAGCTTGATCAGGTCTTCGGTAATCACGGCCATGTCCTCGGCCGGCTTGCGCGTTGCGCGGACCACCGAGGGAGCGGCGTCAAGAATGCGCGCAGAGAGCGCAGACGGGCCGCGGCGGCCATCGGCGATGCCGAATTCCATACGGGTGCCTGGCTTGACGTCTTTGACGCCGGCCGGCAGCGCCGAAGCATGCAGGAACACCTCCTGGCCATCTTCGCTGGCCAGGAAACCGAACCCTTTTTCCGTGTCAAACCACTTGACTTTGCCAATGGGCACTTTGATTACCTCGTTCTGCGTCATATTGCACCGGTACCGCCCGCTGCTGCGTTCTTACCATGGGCCCCCTCCGGTAGTACACCGGCCGCGCACGCGACCGCGCCGGAGCGGGGAAAGTCTGTCTCTAGGTTATCTTGTTCCGCCGACGCCAGAGCCCCGCTGCAGGCTGATTCTGCACTCATGGCGTCAACGCCCGCAATTGGGCCGCGGTACCTCCACTGTTAATCTGGTGTCATGCGCCCACCCGTCCCCGCCCACAATGCGTCCAGCCCCGCCGAGTCCGGCGCGCTGCACCGCCTGCTCGTGGTCGCCGCCATCCTTGTACTGCTCGTAGGACTGGTCAGCCTGGGTGTGATTCTGGCCGGCGCCATGGCCGGCACGCCGGTATGGAGCGGCTTCTTGGGGCTGGCCTGGTTCTGCTTTCCTCTTGCCTTTGTGCTGATGCTGCTGCTGGTTGCCGGCAGCGTCCGGCGCCGCCGCCGCAGCTAGCCCCACATCCGCGGACGGTGCTGAAGGCCGGTCCGACCCGGCTCCGGCCGGTCTTCGCACCACCGTCCCACTCTGGTCGCCCGCTCCGCTCCGGTGGCAGGCCCGCTTCGGCTCCGGTAGGCCGCCAGTGCGCCAGCGGCGCGGGGTAACGTTAATCCGATGTCCTCCATCCGCGCCTTGGCTGGCCAGCTGGCCGCCCGCAGCGACACCGAGCTGCGGCGGCTGTTCAATGCCCGCCCGGATCTGTGCCTGCCGCCGGTGCCTGACTTTTCCGCCCTGGCTGCACGTGCCTGTACGCGGATCAGCCTGCAGCGGGTACTGGAGAATCTCTCCCGGCCCGAGCTCGAAGTACTCGAAGCCGTGGTAGTCAGCACCGATGTGGATGCCGGCCGTGGAGCCGATGCCTGTTCCCTGCGGCCCCTGCTCGTGACGTCAGACGGCCCCGCGGCCTTGCAGGATGTGGATTCCTGTCTCTCCCGGCTCCAGGAACTCGCCCTGCTGCTGCGTGCGGACCTGCCATCACACGACGACGGCGGTGCCGCCCGGCTATACCCCGCCTATCTCCCGGTTGCGAGCCTCGCCGAAGCACTGGGACCTTATCCTGCCGGCCTCGGCCGCAGTTACGCGGCCCTGGCGGCTGCCAGTCCCACGGCAGCTGAACACCTGGTCCGCACGGTGCGGCTGCTGCAGGACGCCGGCCACGTCCTGCCGGGCGCAGGCCCCACGCCTCGTCGGGATACAGCCCTCGAAGAACGGACGGCCCCCGGCGTGCCAGCGATTCCGGACGGACCGACGGCCCCCGGCGTGCCAGCGATTCCGGACGGGTCAGTGAGTCCCAGCGAACTGTCGGCCGCCGGCGGGTCCACGGCCCCGGCTGCCCTTGCCGCCGCCGCCCTTGACGCCTGGCTCGCCGACCCCGCAACCTGGCCCGCGCTGATGGCACAGGCTCCCGAGCACACAGATCAGCTGCTCGGCAAGTTCCGCCGGTCCCCGCTCGGAGCGCTGCCGCACGCACTGGGCGCAGTCGACCCGCGCGACGCCGCCTCGCCGGTCGACTGGCTGGCGGCGCACGCACTGCTGGTACCGATCGACGCGTCGCATGTGGAGCTGCCCCGGCCGGCAGGGCTGGCGGTGCGCGGCGGCGCAGTAGCCAATCCCTGGCACACCCGGCCCCCGGCCATTGCTGCCGAACCGGTCCGGAACTCCCTGCGCGACAATGCAGCGTTGTCCGCCGCAGCCGAGACGCTGCGGCTGGTGGCCGAACTGTTGGAACAGGTACGCCAGAGCCCGGTAGCCACGCTGCGGGCCGGCGGGGTGGGCGTGCGCGAAGTCCGGCGGCTGGCGGACTCGCTGCGGATCGCCCCTGACGCTCTGAGCTGGCTGCTGGAACTCACCGCCGCCGCCGGACTGATCCTCCTGGACGTAGACACCTCCAGATGGGTGAGCCATGCCGGCGACGCTTTCGCTTCCCTGGAGCGTCAGGACCAATGGCAGTTGCTGGTGTCGGCCTGGCTGCAGCTGGACCGTGCACCCTCGCTGGTGGGCGGCCGGACGCCGTCGGACACCGCCATCAACGCGCTGGCGGCCGAGGCGTCCCGCCCTGATGCACCGGCCGTCCGGCGCCGTGTGTTGGAGGCACTGGACGAGCTCTGCGGGCCCGGTTCCACCGGCGGGTCCGACGGAGAAGGCGATCCCCAGGAGGCCGGCGCCGCCGACCGAACCCCGGCCCCCTCGCCGGAAGCTGTCACCGCTTACTTGGTCTGGCGCCGGCCCCGGCAGCAGCGCCGGTTTGAGCGCCTGGTTCCCGGCATTATGGCCGAGGCTGCACGAATGGGGCTCATAGGTTCCGGCGCCCTGACCGAGCTGGGCCGGGCCGCCGCGCAGGACCGGCTCTCCGATGCTGCTGCGCTGCTGGCCGACCAACTGCCGGCGCCGCTGGACCGGTTCCTGCTGCAAGCGGACCTGACGGCGGTGGCGCCCGGTTACCTGGCGCCGAACATCGCCGCGGAGCTCTCCCTGCTGTCCACCGCCGAAGGCCAAGGTCCGGCAGCCATCTACCGGTTCTCGGCCGACAGCATCCGGCGGGCTCTGGACTCCGGCCGGGATGCTGTCCGAATACTCGGCTTCCTGACCCAGCACTCCGCGACCGGCGTGCCCCAACCGCTGGCCTACCTGGTGGAGGACACCGCAGCCCGGCACGGCGGCCTGCGCGTTGGAACGGCCGCGAGCTACCTGCGCAGCGAGGACGAGGATGCACTGACGGATCTGCTGGCTGATCCGCGCGCGGACCGCCTCGGGCTCCGCCGGCTGGCCCCTACCGTGGTGGTGGCACGGACTGGCGCCCGCGATCTGATCGCCTCCCTGCGCCAGCTCGGCTATGCGCCTGCTCCGGAGGCCGACGACGGCGTGGCGTTGGGCGGCGGAGCGGGCACCGGCGGCAGTTCCGCGGACAGTGCCCCGGCGGATGGCGCCACAGCTCCGAGGGCCGGCCGGGCGCCGTCGTCGTCGTTCCCGGTCAAAACGAACCCTTGGGAACTGACGGCAGAAGATGCAGACGCCCAGCTGGCCATGCTGCGGAGCAGCCGCGTTCCCGCCGGCCCCGCAGCAGAAGCGGGGCCGCTGCTGGCACTGGAAACGCTGCGCACCGCCATCCGGTTGAAGCAGAAGGTGCGGATCGGCATTGTGGATCCGGACGGGAACCACCGCCGGCAGGTGATGCTTCCGCTGTCCGTCAGCGGTGGGCGGGTGCGCGTCTTCGACCCCGACCGGGACAGCGAGCGCACGGTATCCATCCACCGGGTGATGGACATTGAACTAGTGGAGGGCAGCTGAATGGCCAATGGACCCCTGATTGTCCAAAGCGACAAGACCATCCTGCTGGAGGTGGACCACGAGCAGTCCGCCGAGGCCCGGCATGCCATCGCCGCCTTCGCAGAGCTGGAGCGGGCGCCGGAGCACGTGCATTCCTACCGGATCACCCCGCTGGGGCTGTGGAACGCCCGCGCTGCCGGGCTGGACGCCGAACAGGTGCTGGACACGCTGCTGACCTACTCGCGCTTCCCGGTGCCGCACGCGCTGCTGGTGGACATCGAGGACACCATGTCCCGGTACGGGCGGCTGCGGCTGGAAAAGGACCCGCAGCATGGCTTGGTGCTGCGCACCACCGATTACCCGGTGCTCGAAGAGGTCATGCACGCCAAGAAGATCCAGCCGCTGCTGGGCCCGCGGATCGATGCCGAAACCACCGTGGTGCACTCCTCGCAGCGCGGTCAGCTCAAGCAGCTGCTGCTCAAGCTCGGCTGGCCCGCGGAGGACCTGGCCGGCTACGTCGACGGTACGCCGCATCCGATCGCGCTGGCCGAATCCGCTGAACCGGGTGGCTGGCAGCTGCGGCCGTACCAGCGCCTAGCCGTGGAAAACTTCTGGGCCGGCGGATCCGGCGTGGTCGTGCTGCCTTGCGGAGCCGGCAAGACGTTGGTGGGCGCTGCCGCCATGGCCACGAGTTCCACCACCACGCTGGTCCTGGTGACCAACACCGTCTCCGCGCGGCAGTGGAAGGACGAACTGGTCAGGCGGACCACGCTGACCGCGGACGACGTAGGTGAATACTCCGGCTCGGTCAAGGAGGTCCGGCCGGTCACGATTGCCACCTACCAGGTGCTGACCATGCGCCGCGGCGGGCTCTACCCGCATCTGGAACTGCTCGATGCCAATGACTGGGGCCTGATCATCTACGACGAAGTGCATCTGCTGCCGGCCCCGATGTTCAGGATGACGGCGGACCTGCAGGCCCGGCGGCGGTTGGGGCTGACCGCCACGCTGGTGCGCGAGGACGGCCGCGAGGGCGAGGTGTTCTCGCTCATCGGCCCGAAGCGCTACGACGCACCGTGGAAGGACATCGAGGCCCAGGGCTACATCGCACCCGCCGACTGCGTCGAAGTCCGGGTGGATCTGCCGCGCGATGAGCGGGTGGCCTACGCCATGGCCGACGACGGCGACAAATACCGGCTGTGCGCGACGTCCCCCACCAAGACCCCGGTGGTTGATGCCCTGGTGCAGGCGCACCGGGGCGAGCAGCTGCTGGTGATCGGACAGTACATCGACCAGCTCGATGAGATCGCAGAACATCTGGACGCCCCGGTGATCAAAGGCGACACCTCGGTGAAGGAACGGCAGCGGTTGTTTGACGCGTTCCGCCGCGGCGAAGTGCAGACGCTGGTGGTCTCGAAGGTAGCCAACTTCTCCATTGACCTGCCCGAAGCCACGGTGGCCATCCAGGTCTCCGGGTCGTTCGGCTCCCGTCAGGAGGAAGCCCAGCGCCTGGGCCGGCTGCTCCGGCCCAAGGCAGACGGTCGCTCCGCCCGGTTCTACACGGTGGTCGCACGGGACACGCTGGACCAGGACTTCGCTGCCAAGCGCCAGCGCTTCCTGGCCGAACAGGGCTACGCCTACACCATCAAGGACGCCAAGGACGTGGTCCAGCCGTAGGCCACGCGCAGGATCCGCGTTCGTCACCCGTGGCCCCTCCGCGGCCGTGCCACGCAAGGCCTTGCACCTGCAGCGAATACTCAGCAAACTCCCAGAAACCGGGAGCACACTGGGAATGTGAAAAAGCCTGAGCCCGAAGCCAAACTGTTGGTAGTCGACGACGAACCGAACATCCGGGAACTGCTGTCGACCTCGCTGCGGTTCGCAGGATTTGAGGTGGTGGCTGCCGCCAACGGCCGTGAAGCTTTGGACGCTGCCGAAGAGCACTCACCCGATCTGGCCGTGCTGGACGTGATGCTGCCCGACATGGACGGCTTCACCGTCACGCGCAAGCTCCGCGCTTCCGGACGACATTTCCCGGTGGTTTTCCTCACCGCCCGCGACGAGACCGAAGACAAGGTCACCGGCCTGACCGTCGGCGGCGACGACTACGTGACCAAGCCCTTCAGCCTGGACGAAGTGGTGGCCCGGATCCGTGCGGTCCTCCGCCGTACACGTCCCCTGCTGGATGACGACGCGGTCATCCAGGTGGACGACCTGGAGCTCGACGACGACGCCCACGAGGTGCGCCGGGGCGGGGAGGTCATCGATCTCTCCCCCACTGAGTTCAAACTGCTGCGGTACCTGATGCTGAACCCCAACCGCGTGCTGTCGAAGGCACAGATCCTGGACCACGTCTGGGAATACGACTTCAATGGCGACGCCTCCATCGTCGAGTCCTACATTTCCTACCTGCGCCGGAAGATCGATACGAACCCGGACACCCCGCCACTGATCCAGACCAAGCGCGGCGTGGGATACCTGCTGCGCACGGCCGACCGCCGCTGATCCATGATCGAACGGTGGAAATCGGCCTCGCTGCGGTCGCAGCTGGTGCTGATCATGGGTGTGCTGATGGTCGCCACCTTGACCGTGACCTCGGTGCTGATCCTGACCCTGCTGCACGACACGCTGGTCAAGCAGCTCGACGACGACCTGACCAAAAACCGCCAGGCTATCTCATCCTTTTTGGTGCGTGAGGCGACCTTCCCCACCCGAGCGACCTACTCGTCCAGGTACTACGGCGCACTGCTTGACCACGACGGCCAGCTCACGATTGACACGAACCCCACCGGCGACCGCCCGCAACTGCCCCACATCACTCCGGAAATGGCCCGTGCCCTGCAAGGCAAGGGGTTCCACGTTCCGGGAACAGAACGGGACAGCCAAGGCTGGCGGGTTCAGGTCATCTCGCTGCAAAACGATTCCGGCTTCGTCGCAGTGGCAGTGAGCTACAGCGAGGTCAACAGCACCTTCGACAAAGTAGCGGTGAGCACGCTGCTCATCGCCGTCTCCGCCACGGTGGCGGCCATCGGCATTGTGTGGCTGGCCGTCACCCGCTCCTTCCAGCCCTTGACCACAGTGGAGAAAACAGCCGCGGCCATTGCTGCCGGGGACCTTTCCCGCCGCGTCGACGTGATTAACCCGGCAACCGAAGTAGGCCGGCTGTCCAGCTCGCTCAATGCCATGCTCGCCCACATCGAAACCGCTTTTGCATCCCGGACCGCATCTGAACAGCGGATGCGGCGCTTCGTTCAGGATGCCTCGCACGAGCTGCGCACGCCGCTGGTCACCATCCGCGGCTTCTCGGAGTTGTACCGGCACGGCGCCCTGCAGTCGCCGGAGGACGTGGGCGCCGCCATGGGCCGGATCGAGAGCGAAGCCAAGCGCATGGGCCAGCTGGTGGAAGATCTGCTGACGCTGGCCCGGGTGGACGAACAGCGCCCGCTCGAAGCCAAGCCGTTGGACCTGCTCCTGCTGGGCAATGATGCGGCTTTGGACGCACGGGCCAGCGCGCCGGACCGCACCATTACCGTTGTGGGGCTCGACGGCGGTGCGCCGCGTCCGGCTCCGATCGTGGGGGACGAAGCCCGGTTGCGCCAGGTCGTGGCCAACCTGGTCACCAACGCCCTGCGCTACACCCCTGAGGGCTCGCCGCTGGAAATCGCGGTCGGTGTGCAGCCGGTCATCGATGACCGCCTGGATTCCGTGCTGGAGGTCCGCGACCACGGTCCGGGGATCTCCGAAGACGAGGCCGCCAGGGTGTTCGAACGCTTCTACCGGGCCGATACCTCCCGGCATCGTGAAACCGGAGGCACGGGTCTGGGACTGGCCATCGTGGCGGCGTTGGTGGCGCAGCATGATGGCACCGTCAGGTTAACCGAGACTCCGGGCGGCGGCGCGACCATGTCGATCCGGATTCCGTACCACCCCTTGGCTGATGAAAATGAGCCGTTTGACCTCGAGTGAGCCGCGCGGCCCTTCCCGGTGAGGGTTTTTTCCACAGCCAGCGGTGCGGGCCTCGCGGTATCCTCTGCTGCTGCCTAGCCTGAACGGTGTTGGATAACCACCCCACCAGGCGGAGGACACGATGGCCGTATTCCGGGTAGACAGCGAGGCTCTTGCCGCCAAAAGCATGGCAGTGCAGGGTACCATCGGACGACTGCAGGCGGAGGTGAACACCATGCAGTCCGGATTGCGCGAGTTGGAGTCGCTGTGGACGGGATCGGCGGCGGCGAACTTCCAGCAGCTGATCACGGACTGGCGGGCCACCCAGCTGAGGGTGGAAGAATCCCTGGCCAGCATCAACGCCGCGTTGTCCCATGCCTCGCAGCAGTACTCACAGGCGGAGGAGGCCAACGCCCGCATGTTCCTGACCTGACCTTCTTGGTGCTGGGGCCCGGCGCGGTGGCGGTTCAGCCTTGTTCCGGTGTTCCCTGATGGAAGCGCAGGCGCCACTGCCGTCCGTCGCGCTGCCAGAGCGAACTGCGCAGGGCTGAGCCATCGCGACGGACGCTGCGGTAGGTCAGCAGGATGCTGTCTTCGCCGAGCCGTTCGGCCGCGAAGACCTCCATGGAGGCATCCAGCTCGGGGCTCTCCTGCAGTTCGTTGATCATCGCGTCCCTTGTCCACATCCGGCCGGATTCGCCGATCTCCGCGAACTCGGGGTGCAGCAGCACGGCGACGCGTCCATAGTCTGCGCGGACGGCAGGGCTGAGAAGCTCCTTCTCCAGCCGCACCACCAGCTCTTCTGCCGCTTCCCCCTCTGCGGTTGCATCTGCGGCGGCGAAGTCTTCGAGCTCGGAGAAGAGGTCCGGCTCCGGCAGCGTCACCGCTGCCGGTTGAACCGAGCGGGTTCCGGCAGG
>NZ_JBNHHB010000171.1:0-11152 GCF_059091905.1 Arthrobacter sp. Dra40 | reverse complement strand
ATGTCGATGGCTTCCCAGAGCGTGCGGCGGTCGACGTCGGGCCACAGGGTATCCATGAAGACCATCTCCGCATACGCGGACTGCCACAGCATGAAATTGGAGAAGCGCTGCTCCCCCGAGGTGCGCAGGAACAGGTCGACGTCGGGCAGGTCCGGCTCGTCCAGATAGCGCTGCACGGTCTTCTCCGACACCGAGGAAGCCCGCAGCCGCCCCGCCGCGACATCGGCAGCGATGGCGGCGGCGGCGTCGGCAATCTCCGCCCGTCCCCCGTAGTTAACGCACATGGTCAGCGTGCAGGTGGAATTGCCCGCCGTCTGGCGCTCGGCGGCCTCCAACTCGTTGACCACCGATTTCCACAGCCGGGGCCTGCGGCCGGACCAGCGGATCCGCACGCCCCAGGCGTCCAGCTGGTCGCGCTGCCGGCGCAGCACATCCCGGCTGAAGCCCATCAGGAAACGGACCTCTTCCGGGGACCGCTTCCAGTTCTCGGTGGAAAAGGCATACACGCTGACATGTTTGACACCGATTTCGATCGCACCCGCCATCACGTCGAGCAGGGCTGCCTCCCCCGCCCGGTGCCCCTCGGTGCGCGGCAGCCCGCGCTGGTTGGCCCAGCGGCCGTTGCCATCCATCACGATGGCCACATGTTCCGGCACCAGTGCCGGCGGCAGGGCCGGCGGCACGGCGCCGGAGGAATGCGGCCACGGCCGCTGCGGTTTCCGGGAAGTCGGGGTCACACTCGCTCCACATGCTTGAGGGATTTCAGGGTTCGTTCAAGGTGCCACTGCAGATAAGCGGCCACGAGTCCGGCAGCTTCGCGGCGCGGGCCGGAGGCGGACGCGTCCGCTGCTGGCCAATCCGCCGAGAGCAGGGCCGCCAGCAACTGCATCGTCTCCGGTGCAGGCGAGGCCGATCCCGGCGGGCGGCAGTCGTGGCACACCGCGCCGCCCAGTGGAGCAGCGAAGGCAGTATGCGGGCCGGCGGCGCCGCAGCGGGCGCAGGCGTCGAAACTGGGGGCCCAGCCCGCCGTCGCCAAAGCCCGCAGCAGGTAGGAATCAAGAATCAACTCGGGGGCGTGCACGCTGCGGCTGAGGGCAGAGAGCGCACCGATGACCAGCCCGTACTGGGCTCCGGCCGATTCACCGTCGACATCGGTCAGTTTTTCCGCCGTTTCGCAGATGGCGGCGGCGGACGTGTACTTGGTGTAGTCGGCCGCAATGTCCCGGCCGTAGGGACCCACCATTTGCGCCTGGGTGACGATGTCCAGGCTGCGGCCGGAGACGAGCTGCAGGTCCGCCACCATGAACGGCTCCAGCACGGCGCCGAATTTGCTGCTGGTCCGGCGCACACCTTTGGCCACCGCCCTGATCTGGCCGTGCTGCTTGGTCAGCAGCGTGATGATCCTGTCCGCTTCGCCCAGTTTGTGGGTCCGCAGGATGACGCCCTGGTCCCGGTAGGTGCGGGAGGCGAAAGATCTGTTGGACACCGTTCCATTCTCCCACTACGCGGGGCCTCCCCGCCGCGAAACGGCAGGGAGGCCCCGAAGGGTTTGTTTCCTAGAGCGAGCCGACGCTCTTGGCCGCTTCGTCGCGGATGGCGCGGTTCACTGCGGAGACCACGGCCTTGAGCGAAGCCATGGTGGTGTTGGTGTCGATGCCTATGCCCCACAGCACCCGGTCGCCCACGGCGCACTCGACGTAGGCCGCTGCCCGGGCGTTGCCGCCCTCGGACAGGGCGTGCTCGGTATAGTCCAGCACCCGCACATCCACGCCGTCCTCCCGGAAGATTTCCAGCAGTGCGGCGATTGGTCCGTTTCCTTCAGCCGTGCGGCGGCTCTGGACGCCGTCCACGCCCATGGTGGCCGTGAGCTGGAAGGATCCGTCGTCGGCGCTGTCGGTCTTGACCGATCCCAGCGTGTAGTGGCCCCACTGGTTCTCCGGGGTCGGCAGGTACTCGTCGTTGAAGGTCTCCCACAGCTGTGCCGGGCTGACTTCGCCGCCCACGGTGTCGGTGCGGCGCTGGATCACGCCGGAGAATTCGATCTGCGCCCGGCGCGGCAGGTCCAGCTTGTGCTCATGCTTGAGCAGGTAGGCCACGCCGCCCTTGCCGGACTGCGAGTTCACCCGGATGACCGCTTCGTAGCTGCGGCCCAGGTCCTTGGGGTCCACCGGCAGGTACGGCACCGCCCAGACCAGGTCGTCCACCGTCTTGCCTTGGGCGGCAGCGTCGGCCTCCATGGCCTCAAAGCCCTTCTTAATGGCGTCCTGGTGGGAGCCGGAGAAGGCAGTGAACACCAGGTCGCCGCCGTACGGAGAGCGTTCGGGAACCGGCAGTTGGTTGCAGTACTCAACGGTCCGCCGGATTTCGTCGATGTTGGAGAAGTCGATCATCGGATCAATGCCCTGGCTGAACATGTTCAGCCCCAGCGTCACCAGGTCCACGTTGCCGGTCCGCTCGCCGTTGCCGAACAGGCAGCCTTCGATCCGGTCGGCGCCCGCCAGGTAGCCCAGTTCCGCCGCAGCCACGCCGGTTCCACGGTCGTTGTGCGGGTGCAGCGAGAGGATCACGTTTTCCCGGTTGTTCAGGTTCCGCGACATCCACTCGATGGAGTCGGCGTAAACGTTCGGGGTGGCCATCTCCACGGTGGCCGGCAGGTTCAGGATGACGTTGCGGTCCGCCGAGATTTCAAAGACATCGGTGACGGCATTGCAGATGCGGGCGGCGAACTCCAGCTCGGTGCCGGTGTAGGACTCGGGCGAGTACTCGTAGGTGATCTCGGTGCCCTTCAGGCCCTCTTCGTACTTGCGGCACAGCCGGGCGCCCTGCAAGGCGATGTCCACGATGCCGTCCTGGTCTTCGCGGAAGACCACCCGGCGCTGCAGCACGGAGGTGGAGTTGTACAGGTGCACGATGGCACGGCCGGCGCCGGCGATGGACTCGTAGGTGCGCTCGATCAGGTGTTCGCGGGACTGGGTGAGGACCTGGATCGTCACATCATCGGGAATGCGGTCGCCTTCAATCAGCTGGCGGACGAAGTCGAAGTCGGTCTGCGACGCGGACGGGAAACCGACCTCGATCTCCTTGTAGCCCATTTTCACCAGCAGATCGAACATTTTGTGCTTGCGCTCGGGGCTCATCGGATCGATCAGCGCCTGGTTGCCGTCGCGCAGGTCCACAGCGCACCAGCGCGGGGCCTGGGTCATTACTTTGTCCGGCCACGTGCGGTCGGGCAGGTCTACGGTGATCTGGTCCTGGAAGGGAATGTACTTATGGATGGGCATTCCGGAGGACTTTTGTGCGTTTCGCATTTTAGTGGTGTGGCCTTTTCTCAAGAGAGCTAATTGAAGAATTTTGGCCGGGCAACAAAAACTCCGCAGCGAGGGTTCGGCCTGTCAAACAGTAGTTCGCGTGGCCTCGCCGCGGCAGCTAAGAAGGAGCATTCCTGCGCGCACATTGTCACCCTAGCACGGTGCGTAGGATGTCAGGGAATAGATGAAAGCAACCATGAAATGAGGCGCTCCGTGAGCCGCTCAGGCATCGTATTGTCCAACATCGACCCGGCCGTCCGCCCGCAGGACGACCTGTTCCGGCACGTTAACGGGAAATGGCTGGCGGAAACGGCCATTCCTGACGACCGGCCGCTGGAAGGTTCCTTCACCGCCCTGCGTGACGCCGCGGAAGAATCCGTGCGGGCGATCATCGAAGACGCCGCCAAGCACCCGGACCCGGCGAGCCCCTCGGGCAAGATCGGCGTGCTCTATGCCGGCTTCATGGACACCGAAACCGTGGAGGCCAAAGGCTTTTCGCCGTTGGCCGAGCAGTTTGCGGCCATCGCGAAGATCTCCGACCGGGACGCGCTGCGCGAGGTCATCGGCTCCTTCAGCCGCAGCGGTGCTGCTTACCCGTTGGCGTTCTTCGTCAACAACGACGCCGGAGACCCCACCCGCTACCTGATCTACCTGTACCAAGCGGGGCTGGGACTGCCGGATGAGGCCTACTACCGCGAAGAAGAGTTCGCGCAGGTCCGCGAGGCCTACCGCGGGTACGCCGCGACGATGCTGCAGCTGGCCGGCTTCGATCCCGCCCAGGCCGACGCCGCGCTGGCACTGGAGCGCAAGCTGGCGTCCGGCCACCTGGACAAGGTCTCCTGCCGGGACCCGCAGCAGACCTACAACTTGCGCACGGTTGAGCAGGTGGCACAGGTGGCCGGCTGGATGCCGGAGTGGCTGGCCGCGCTGGGGCCTGAAGCAGGCAGCGCCGGCGAACTGGTGGTCTGCCAACCCGAATTCCTGCGCACCTTGGACGGGCTGCTGGACAGCGAACCGCTGGAGGCCTGGCAGGCCTGGCTGAGGCTCCAGGTGCTGACGACGGCGGCGCCCTACCTTCACGAGGAGGCAGTCCAGACCCACTTTGGCTTCTACGGCCGCACCCTCAGCGGCACCCCGGAGCTGAAGGACCGGTGGAAGCGCGGCGTGGCCCTGGTGGAAGGCGCCCTGGGCGAGGCCATTGGACAGGAATACGTGGCGCGGCATTTCCCGCCGGCGCACAAGGAGCGGATGAATGAACTGGTCGCCAACCTGCTGGCCGCCTACCGCGAGAGCATTTCCGCCCTGCCCTGGCTCAGCGGCGCCACGATCGGCAAAGCGCTGGAGAAGCTCGCCGGTTTCCGCACCAAGATCGGCTACCCGGAGAAGTGGATCGACTACTCCAGCTTTGTGCCCGGCGACGATGTCTGGGCCAACGTCCAGGCCGCGAACGAGTTCGAGGTCCGCCGCAATCTGGCGAAGCTGGGCGGGCCCATCGACCGCACCGAATGGCACATGACGCCGCAGACGGTGAACGCCTACTACATGCCCACCATGAATGAAATAGTCTTCCCGGCAGCAATCCTGCAGCCGCCCTTCTTCGACGCCGACGCCGACGCTGCGGCCAACTACGGTGCCATCGGGGCGGTCATCGGTCACGAAATCGGACACGGCTTTGATGACAAGGGATCCCAGTACGACGGAACCGGCGCCCTGCGGAACTGGTGGTCGGACGAGGACCGGGCCGCTTTCGAGCAGCTCACCGGCAAACTGGTGGCTCAGTACGCCGCGCTGACCCCGTCCGAGGCCCCCGGAAGCACCGTCAACGGCGAACTCACGCTGGGCGAAAACATCGGCGATCTGGGCGGGCTGGCGATTGCGTACCGTGCCTACCGGCTGAGCCTGGCAGGCGAGGAAGCCCCGGTGATCGACGGGCTGACCGGCAGTCAGCGGTTCTTTTACTCCTGGGCCGAATGCTGGCGCCAAAAGATGCGTTCCGAAGAGGCGGTGCGGCGGCTGGCAATCGACCCGCATGCCCCGAACGAATTCCGCTGCAACCAGGTGGTGCGCAACCTGGACGCGTTCCATGAGGCCTTCGCCACCGTCGCCGGCGACGGACTGTGGCTCTCCCCGGACGAGCGCGTCAGGATCTGGTAGCGCCCGCTAAAAGGCGCCGGACTGCTGGCAGGTTACCTGGTCGGCGGTCTGGCCCTTGAAGCCGCCGGCCACACCGCCGGTCGCTTTCAACCGCTCGCCGCTGGCAAAGTCCTTGCCGACCGAGAGCGCGACTCCGTAGTAGTCTCCGGAGACCAGCACGTTGGCCTTGGGGACATTCAGTTCCTCGGCCAGGGCGAGGGCGACCTGTTCGAACCCCGAGGAATAGAAGAGCTGCGTGGTCGTCCGTTCGGCTTCGCCCGCCGCCGGAGCCGCCTGGACGTAGCCCAGTCCCTTCAACTGCTGTGCCAGCTGCTTGTCGCGGTTAGCCGCGCCGGAGGCGTTGATGACCTCGACGGGCTGCACGGCCGGATCGAAAGGCAGTGCCGGCTTCCCGGTGGCCCCGTTCTCCCCCGGCGCCGTCGTCGCTCCTGCCGTGGCCCCTGCGTCGCCGGTCGCCTTCGGCGATGCCCCGGCGTCCGCGCCGGATCCGGAATCCGGACCCGCCGTGTCCGTGGACGCCGCACCGGGCACCCCGGCGGCGTTGACCTCGGCTGCGGTGACATCGCCGTCCTGGCGAAGAATGCGGAACAGCTCCTGCGCCGGCCCCTCGTCCAGTACCAAACGGTTTGGGTCCGTCGGAGCGCTCTGCGTGGGCAGCGCGATGAACGCGACTTTCCCAAGATTCACGTCTTTGACCCGGTCGGCCAAGGCCAGCAGCCTCGGAATCTCGGCCAGCCCGTCGTCCACGGTGAGGTTGCGGACCACTGCATCGGCGATGGAGTAGAGACGGGGCACGTTGGTCAGGGTGCCTTCGGACTGGATTTTGCGAACCATGGAGGCCAGGAAGCTTTGTTGCGCCCGGATCCGGCCCCGGTCTCCGCCGTCGCCGAAGGAGTGGCGGGTGCGCAGGAACGCCAGCGCCTGCTCGCCCTGCACGGTGCTCACGCCTGCCGGCAGCCGCAGCTTCGAGTAGGTGTCATTAATCGGCTCATTGACGCAGACTTCCACGCCACCGATGACCGTGGAAAGCTCCTTGACCGCGTTGAAGTCCGCCATCATGAAGTGGTCGATCTGCAACCCGGTCATCTTATTCACCGCGGCCACGGTGCATCCGGGCCCGCCGTAGCTCAGTGCTGCATTGAGCTGGGCGGACTGCTGCTCGGGATAGACCTCGCCGGTCTCCGGGTCGGTGCAGCTGGGGATGGTGGTCAGCAGGTCGCGCGGCAAACTCACGACGGTGACTCGTTCCCGGTCCGCTGACAGGTTCACGAGCATCATCACGTCGGATTTTCCCCGGCCGGCTGAATCTCCGTCCGAGCCGTATTTGCCGCCGGTGCCTTCCCGCGTGTCGGTACCCAGGATGAGGATCTGCACGGGATCACGGCTGAGGTCCACCGGCAGGCCTGCTCCTTCGGTGCCCAGGTTCAGCGGCGAGGTGCTGATGCTGTCGCGCAGGGCCACGATTTTGAAGACGACGACGCCAACGCCGGCCGCCAGAGCGAGTGCCAAGGCACCGGCCACGAGCTTGAGCCACAGGCGGTTGGGTCCCCGTCCCATGTGCCGCGGGGTGGTTCCCCGCGACGGCACACGCCGCTGCGGTCCGGAACCGTCCGGGACCCGGCCCGTCGGGACCTGGCCGGCGGAGGCCTGCGGTTCATCACTGAAACTGTCGCGATGAACCACGGAGTTCCCCTCTGCACGTTTGGAAGTTATGAAAAGATCCTTGCCTGCCCCGGATCGGGCCGGTAAGTATTCTACGGGCTGCAGCTGCGGAAAGTTCCCGACGGCGCCCCTGCTCAGAAGCCGAGGCGCACCAGCTGCTTGGGGTCCCGCTGCCAGTCCTTGGCGATTTTCACGTGCAGGTCCAGGTAGACGCGGGTGCCCAGCAGACCCTCGATGCCCTTGCGGGCGCGCGTGCCCACGTCTCGCAGCCTGGCTCCGCCTTTGCCGATGATGATCGCCTTCTGGGAGGGACGCTCGACGAACAGGTTCACGCGCACATCAAGCAGCTGATTGTCGGCGCCGCGGCCTTCCCGCGGAACGATCTCCTCGACGACTACAGCCAACGAGTGCGGCAGTTCGTCGCGCACGCCCTCCAGGGCTGCTTCCCGGACAAGTTCGGCCACCATGACGGCTTCCGGCTCATCCGTGAGCTCTCCGTCGGGATACAGCGGCGGCGACAGCGGCATCTGCCGGACCAGGACGTCGGCGACCGTGTGCACCTGGTCGCCCTTGGCTGCGGAAACCGGCACGATCTCGGCGAAGCCGTCCGGACCGAAAACCTCCGTGCCCAGCGCGGACACGGCCAGCAGCTGCTCGGCCAGCGCCTGCTTGTCCATCAGGTCGGTCTTGGTGACAAGGGCCACCACCGGTTTGCGGGAGAGCCCGGCCAGCTGGTTGGCGATGAAACGGTCGCCGGGGCCGATCTTTTCGTTGGCCGGCAGGCAGAAGCCGATCGCGTCGACTTCCGCCAGCGTGTCGGCCACCAGGTCGTTCAGCCGCTGCCCCAGCAGCGTCCGGGGACGGTGCAGCCCCGGGGTGTCCACCAGCACCAGCTGGGCATCCGGCCGGTGCACAATGCCACGGATGGTGTGCCGGGTGGTTTGCGGTTTCGCGGACGTGATGGCGACCTTCTGGCCAACCAGCGCGTTGGTCAACGTCGATTTGCCGGCGTTGGGCCGGCCCACCAGCGAGACGAAGCCGGCGCGGTAGCCTTCCGGCCAGCCGCTCGACGGCATCGCCATGGCCTTGTCGGTGGTGTTTTCGGGGTTGGTCATCGTTCCCTCTCCGTCCCGGGCAAGCGGGCGGCATCATTGGCGGCAGCAGAGCCGTCGTCGTTAACGGACTGGTCCGGGGCCTGCGCTTGGTACCACGCCAGGACATGGCTGACGCGGTTGCGCCGCCCCTCCAGCCGTTCTGCCAGCAGATGCAGGCCTCCCAGCTGTACTTCGCTGCCCACGATCGGCACCCGGCCCAAGGTTTTTGCCAGCAGTCCGCCGACGGTGTCCACCTCTTCGTCGTCCAGTTCCAGTCCGAACAGTTCCCCCACGTCCTCGATGCTGGTGCGGGCGCTGACGCGGAAGAGGCCGTCGGGCAGCGACTCGATCTCGGGGCGCTCGGTGTCGTACTCGTCGACGATTTCGCCGACAATCTCCTCGATCAGGTCCTCCAGGGTAACCAGACCGGCGGTCCCGCCGTATTCGTCGATCACGATGGCTACGTGCGTGCTCTCGCGCTGCATTTCCTGCAGCAGCTCACCCACCGCCTTGGACTCGGGAACGTAGCGGACCTCGCGGCAGATCTGGTCCACCAGCATGCCGGCACCGTGGTCACCACGGCCATGGATCTTGGCGGCGACGTCCTTGAGGTAGAGGATGCCTCGGACCTGGTCGGCCGTATCCATGATCACCGGGATCCGCGAATAGCCGGACTGGAGGAACAGCGTCATGGCCTCCTGCAGCGTGGAGCCGGAGTCGATGGTGAGCATGTCCGTGCGCGGCACCATGACGGCACGGACCTTGGTGTCGCCCAGTTCGAAGACCGAGTGGATCAGTTCGGCCTCGGTGTCCTCGATCATGTCGGACTCGTTGGCCCGGTCCACGAGCTCGCGGAATTCCTCTTCGGTGAAGAACGCGGCATCGGCACGCGGCGCATTAGGGGCGACCACGCTGCCCAGGCGCACCAGCCACCGGGGCACCGGTCCCAGCAGCGCGCACAGCAGCCTGACCAGCGATGCGGTGGAGAGCACGACGGCGCTGGCGTGCATCCGGCCCAGTTGCCGCGGAGAAACCCCGACCAGCACGAATCCCACGGCGGCCATCGTCACGGTGGCGAGCAGCCCGGCCAGCCAGATGTTGTCGAGCAGATCATGGAACAGAAGCGCGATCGCCACGGCGGCGGCCATTTCGAACCAGACGCGCCAGAACCGCAGCCCGTGCATGTGGGCCGCCGGAGAGGCGAGGATGAGCCGCAGGCTGCGGCTGCGTCCGGAACGCAGCAAGTGCTCGGCATCGTGGCGCGGCAAGTAGGTGAAGGCCGCCTCGGCAGCGGTGAGCACTCCGGCGAAGAGCGTGAAAGCCAACGTCATGCCGGCAAGAATCCAGAGCATCGTCGCGTCTCTACAGCGTGGTTTCGGTGGGGGCGGCCTTGCCCGTAAAGGACGACAGCAGCTGGCGCTGCAGACCGAACATTTCTTCCTTTTCGGCCGGCTCCGCGTGATCGAAACCGAGCAGATGCAGGATGCCGTGCGTGGTCAGCAGCAGCATCTCGTCAAACAGGCCGTGGCCGGCGCTCTGCGCCTGCTGCTGCGCCACCTGCGGGCAGATCACAATATCGCCGAGAACTCCGGGCGGGCCCGGCTTCATGGCGGTACCCGGGCGCAGCTCGTCCATCGGGAAGGACAGCACGTCGGTGGCACCGGGCTCATCCATCCACTCAATGTGCAGACGTTCCATCGCTTCGGTATCCACCATGATGATGGAGAGCTCCGCTTCCGGATGGACATAGAGCGAATCCAGCACGAACCGCGCCAGCCGCACCAACTCTTCTTCGTCCGCGGCGATGGTTGATTCGTTGTTGACCTCGATGCTCATGCTCCACCCTCCGGGCCGGCTTCCGTCTTCCGTCTGGCAGCGGGCGTGCGCCGCGGTGCGTGGCCGCCCGGGGTCCGGCGGCTCTCGTCCCAGCGGCTGTAGGCCGTGACGATGTCGCTGACCAGCCGGTGGCGGACCACGTCGGTGGCATCCAGCTGGGAGAAACGGACGTCCTCCACACCGTCGAGTATTTCGCTCACGATCTTCAGGCCCGAGCTGGTGCCGCCGGGAAGGTCGATTTGCGTCACGTCGCCGGTCACGACCATTTTGGAGCCGAAGCCGAGCCGGGTCAGGAACATTTTCATTTGTTCCGGGGTGGTGTTCTGCGCCTCGTCCAGAATGATGAAGGCATCGTTGAGCGTGCGTCCGCGCATGTAGGCCAGCGGAGCCACCTCGATGGTGCCCGCGGCCATCAGCCGGGGAATCGACTCCGGATCCATCATGTCGTGCAGCGCGTCGTAGAGCGGGCGCAGGTACGGGTCGATCTTGTCGCTGAGCGTGCCCGGCAGGAAGCCCAAACGTTCCCCGGCTTCGACGGCCGGACGCGTCAGGATAATGCGGTTGACTTCCTTGTGCTGCAGTGCCTGCACAGCCTTGGCCATCGCAAGGTAGGTCTTGCCGGTGCCGGCGGGACCGATGCCGAACACCACGGTGTGGTTGTCGATGGCTTCGACGTAGTTCTTTTGATTCAGGGTCTTGGGCCGGATATTGCGGCCGCGCGAGGAGAGGATGTTCAGGGTCAGGACCTCGGCGGGCCGCTGGACCGACTGTTCGCCGAGCATGCGGAGCAACTGGGCGACCACCTGCGGGGTGACCCGCGTATCCTTGGCGGCCAGGGCCCTGATCTCTTCCACCAGGTTCAGTGTCAGCTGGACCGCGTCAGCGGGTCCGGAAATAGAGAGTTCGTTGCCGCGCACATGCAGGTTCACATCGCTGAACTCCGACTCGATGACCCGCAGCACCTCATCGTGGGCGCCGAGCGCCTTGACCATGTGTTCCGACGAATCGAAATGGACGGAACGGCTGCTTGATCCCAGCGGATCGACATCCAGGCGTGATTGGGACATAGTCCGGCCGATGTGGCCTTTCATCGCTCCT
>NZ_JBNHHB010000170.1:0-11169 GCF_059091905.1 Arthrobacter sp. Dra40 | reverse complement strand
GTGCCGTTCTTCGTGCTGGACCGCAAGTACGGGATCTCCGGCGCGCAGCCGGCCGAGGCGTTCGCGCAGGCGATCCGGCAGGCGTGGAACGAGCGCAGCCCGCTGACCGTGCTGCCGCAGTCGGCGAGCGCCGACGGGGCGGTGTGCGGCCCGGACGGCTGCAACTGACCTAACTGACCGGCACCGGCAGGATCCTTTCGAGCGTCCTGCCGGTTTGCTGTTAATTCACTTCGGTCCGCGGACCAGTGGACCGTCGAGCAGGGTGGGGCGGTACTCGAGCAGCTGGAGCCGGCCGTCGAAGGTCTTGCTGTCCACCATCTCGAGCGCGACGTCGGGATAGCCGTCGTAGATCCGCTCGGATCCCGTTTTGCCCGTGATCACCGGGAAAACGACCAGCCGGTACCGGTCCACCAGGCCCGCGGTCAGCAGCGACCGGCTCAGGCTAAGGCTGCCGAGCGTGCTCAGGGTCCCGGTCCGGGTCCGCTTCAGCTCCCGCACCGCCTCGACGGCGTCGCCGCTGACCAGTTCTGTGTTCGGCCAGGCCAGCGGCTCCTGCACGGTGGAGGAAAACACCACCTTCGGCACGGCGGCAAGCCCGGCCAGGCTTTCCTCCTCCTCGCTGGAGAAGCCGGAGTCCGTTGCCGCAGCCTCCTCCGACATCCCGGACATCAGCCGGTAGGTGTTCGCCCCCATCAGGATGGTGTAATCCTTCTTCCCCTCTTCATCTAGCCAGGCCAGGTATTCCGGCCCCTCCAAGCCCCACCAGCCGGGCCAGCCTTCGGCCGAGGCATACCCGTCCAGGGAAATGATCAAGTCCACCATCAGGTCTGCTGACGGTGCCTCTGCCGCTGCCTCACCCATCGCGTTCTCCTCGATCTGATAGCCCGGCCGCCGCCTCCCGTGGCGGCGCTTGGCCGACATGCTACTCCCGGGCCGATAGGTTGTTGAAGGGTGCGGTGGGTGTTATGCCCCCGCGACCGCAGGCCCGGTGCCCGGTGCCCGGTGGCTAAGGTCATAGCGCTTCCTGCCGGGTGGATCGACGGCCGGCAGTAGAGTGGAAAGGCTTGGCGCTCCTCAGGGATGAGGACTCCTGCCACGGACCCTTTGAATCGGCTGACGGCTGTGCTGCTGTCCCGCGGTGGTCCGCTTCCCCTTGACTGTGGCGTCCGCTGTCCTACCGAGCGACGGCAGCGGCGCACCCTGACTGCGCGACTGCGGATCGGTTCCGCATGACTGCACTGCACCTATTGGCAACGGCCGGCGCACCGGCCCGACTTGGAGAGGACTGATAGCGGGATGGATCAGGAACCGGCGAAACTCTGGACGAAGAACTTCATCCTGGCGATCGTGGTCAACCTCTTCATCTCCATGGTCTTCTACATGCTGATGACCACCATGGCGCTCTACGCCGCGGACCGGTTCCAGGCCTCGGACACCGCTGCCGGTTTCGCTGCCAGCGCGTTCGTGATCGGTTCCGTCATCGCCAGGATTTTCGCCGGACGGCTGCTGGACATCGTCGGCCGCCGGAAGCTGATCCTGATCACCATGGCCATGTTTGTGGCCGCCTCGCTGCTCTACATTCCCACCGGATCGCTGGCCTGGCTGGTGGTGCTCCGCATCGTGCACGGCATGGCCTTCGGCGCCGGCACCACCGCCGTGGCGGCCTCAGCACAGTCCCTGATTCCGCACACCCGGCGCGGCGAGGGAACCGGATACTTTGGCTTGTCCACCACGCTCTCGACGGCGGTGGGCCCGTTTGTGGGCGTGCTGCTGGCCGGGCTGGGCAACTACAACGCCATGTTCTACTTCTGCGCCGCGGCCTCGGTGGCGGCGCTGGTGGTGGCCCTGTTCCTGCGGGTGCCGGAGCTGCCGGCCGCGAAACGTCCCGGCAGGTTCCGGATGACCTTGAACGACATCTTCGAGACGGCCGCGCTGCCGATCTCCTGCGTCATCCTGCTGGCCGGAGCCTCCTACTCAGGCATCCTGACCTTCCTGACTTCCTACGCGGAGACGCGGGGCTCCACCTCCGCGGCCAGCGTGTTCTTTCTGGTCTACGCGGGGGCCGTGCTGGTCTCCCGGCTGTTTGCCGGCCGGATCCAGGACCGGCGCGGCGACAACAGCGTCATGTACCCCACCCTGATCTCGTTTGTGCTGGGCCTGCTGCTGCTCATTCCGGAGCCCACCCTGTTGACCATCATCGGCTCGGCGATCTTCAGCGGCATCGGCTTCGGCACCGTCATGTCCGGCGCGCAGGCGATCGCGGTCAAGGTCTCACCGTCGCTGCGGATCGGCACCGCCACGTCCACGTTCTTCCTGATGCTGGACGTTGGGTCCGGGCTCGGGCCGATTGTCCTGGGCGCGCTCATTCCGGTGCTCGACTACCCGGGCATGTACCTGATGCTGGCCCTGGTCATGGTGCTGGCCACGCTGCTGTACTTCTTTGCACATGGCCGGAACGGCGGCCGGGCCGTCCGCGTCTAAAGGCGCTTACTCAGTCGGTTCGGGGGTCGGCGAGAGCCGCGGGCAGCTGAGCATGCCGGGCGTCTGGTCCACCCGGTTGGCGGGGACCAGTTCTTTGTAGCCGGCGCCCACCACCACGTCCACGCTGGTGTCGGTGCGGTCGTCGGCCACGTACTCGGTGTCCGGAATGTTCCGCTGCAGGTTGAACGCGTTGGCCTCGCCGGCCTTGCCGGAAACAACCACGGCGCTCATGCCGTAGAAACTCAACGTCTTGTTGCCGACGGAGCCGATGTCGTAGCCGCGGTCGGCCAGTTGGGAGGCCACCGTGCTGCCCAGGCCCTCCAACTGCGTGCCGTTGTAGACGTTGAGCCGGAAGGAACCGTTGTCCGGATAGTCGTAGGTCCCGGTCGGGCAAGTCACCGGCACGGGCGGCGGCGGCGGACCCCAGCCGGGGATCTTCAGGTCTCCGCGAGCCACGGCCATGGCCGCCAGCACCGCCGCAATGAGCAGCCCCACCAGCAGGACCAGCACCACACCGTGCAGGATGCGGCGGTGGTAAATGTGCGGCTTCTCCACATTGCCGTCGTCTTCGAAGGCAACATCCAAATCGTCTTCGGTGATGACGCGTTGGCCCTTCCAGTCCAAGGGCTGTTTGGGCTTGCGTTTGGGTGGCGGCGGGATGCTGGTATCAGTCATCGACCACCAAAACCCGGGCGTGCAGGACGGCCCTCTGGTGGAGCGCCGTGCGGACCGCGCGGTGCAGCCCGTCTTCCAGATAGAGGTTGCCCTTCCACTGCACCACATGCGGGAAGAGGTCGCCGAAGAACGTGGAGTCCTCGGCCAGCAGGGCGTCCAGGTCCAGCGTGGACTTGGTGGTGATCAGCTCGTCGAGGCGCACTTGGCGCGGCGGCACACCGGCCCAATCCTTGGGGCTGACATGGCCATGCTCGGGATAGGGACGATGGTCGCCGACGGCTTTGAAGATCACGGACCCAGCCTAAGGAACTCCGGCGTTGAATGAAACGCAAACCGCTGGGAGCCGCCGACCGTAGCCAAATGGTTACGGTGCGGGTGCCGCCGGCGGCACCTGAGCCAGGTGTCAGGCCGCGGTGATCGGCACCTCTCGGACGCCCAGGACCTCGCCGGTAATCCAGTCCTCCCATTCGACCCGCAGCCGGTACTCCCCCGGCTCCGGCGGATGCAGCATTACGTCGAACCGCTCCGCGGCGCCGAAAGCCAAGACGTCGGTCATCAGCGGATAGCCGGCCTCCCGGCACGTTATCGACGGCGCACCCGGCACCGAGGTGTCACGGAACGGCCGGCCGTCGTGGGCGATCAGCTCCGCCATCCGCACGGGTTCGCCGTCCACGGTGGTAAAGCGCATGTGGTTGGGCAGGTAGTTGGCGTTCAGGATGCGCAGCAGCGTGGGCTTCTTCGTGCCTCCGGCGACGTTGGCCCGCAGCGCCGACAGGCTCCACACCCGGTTGTCGCCGGAGCGCCGGCGCACCAGCTCGCCGCCCATCAGGTAGAAGTGCTTGGGCTCGAACCGGTTCAGCCCCACGTCTTCGCCGGAGAGCCCGGCCGCGTGGTGCATTTCATGCCAGCGAGGATCCAGCGAGTACGGGATCAAGATGGACTCGGTGTCGATGTCGTACTCCGGCCCGTCGACGAACGCCCGCCGCGCGCCGGGCGTCACCGGATAGTCGGGGTGCACCACCGGATCCACGATCACCGGGCCGAACATGCCCATCTGCGCGTGCAGCACGGTGTTGACGTGGCAGTGGTAGAAGTAGGTGCCGGCCGCGCCGTAGTTGGGGTCTCCCGGACGGCCGGGCTCCGGCGCCCACTGGTACGTGTAGGTGCCGCCGATCTCGAATGAGGTGTGCCCGACGCCGTCGTTGCGCGGGTCGGGTTCCAGCCCGTGCCAGTGGATGGTGTGCGGGCCCATCGACGGGTGCACCGTGGCGTGGAAGATCTTCCCTTCCAGCGGCCGGATCAGCGGCCCAGGGAAGCCGCGGCCGGACTGCGGCGAGTCGAAGCTCCACATTTCGAACTCGGCGCCGTCGTCGAACCGCAGATCCCGGTTGAAGACCTCCAGATAGACGGACGAGTGCGGCGTCTGCCGGAACTCCGTGACCGGGCGGTCCAGGTCCAACTGGTCTGAGCTGAAGTCCACCTGGCTGCGGAACCTGTGCCGCGGGCGGTCGTCGTCGTTGGTGGGTCGGGGACTCGGCGTCGGCTGCTGGGTTGGCTTGGCCGTGGGTTCCTGCGTTGGTTCCCCGGTAGGGGACGACGTCGGTGCTTCCGTTGGCTCGTTCGTCGGCTCATGCGTGGGCCCGGCCGTTGGTCCGGCGGTGGGCGTGGCCGTTGGGTGCGGCGTCGGGTGCGACGTCGGTCGTGGCGTCGGTCGTGGCGTCGGGGCAGTGGTCGGCTTGCCGCGGCGCTTCCGCTCGTCGTCGTCCTTCTTCTTGCGGGCCTCCGCCTCCTTCTTCTTGCGCGCTTCGGCCTCAGCACGCTTGCGGGCCTCCGCCTCCTTCTTCTTGCGCGCTTCCGCCTCAGCACGCTTGCGGGCCTCCGCCTCCTTCTTCTGACGGGCTTCCGCCTCCCGCTTGTCCTGCTTGGTGGACTTCCGATCGTCCGGGTCCCGCCGCAGCGGCACGGTCACGTTGCTCATGCTCCCTCCCCGGGGATCGGTGCCTTCAGGTTCCAGTGCGCCACCAGGCCGCCCGGATACATGCCGCCCGCGGCGGTTTGCGACGGCTCGGCATGGCAGTGCATCGGGTACTCCCAGTCCGTGGTCCGGGCGTACCAGACCGGGTCCAGCGCATCCGGCGGCCGCTTGACCGGGATGATGCAGTCCTTGCGGTCCATCGGCTTCAGTTCCACCACGTCCTCCCACTGCTGCAGCACCACGTGGCCCTCCTTGTCCACGTACCCTTCGTTCCGCGGCCAGTGGTAGTTGTTCCGCCGCACGGTCCAGAGGTGGTTCCCGTGGAAGTGGATCTGGTGGTAGACAATGCCGGGGTTGATCAGCCGGACCAGCTGGCCGCCGCGCAGGGTGCCGGCGGTGGTGCCTTCGCCGAACTGGCGCACATCGAGCTGCCGCGGATACCCGGAGACCAGGGTTTCCTCTTCGCTGGCCAGGTTCAGCGCCTCGTTGCGGGTCATCGCCAGCGATTCGTAGCCGCTGCGCCCGTTGAGCGTGAAGTACCGCGGCACCGCCTTGGTCTGCAGCGGGTCAACGGTGCCGCCGGCGGCCTCGATCGCCGCCCAGTTCGACTCCACGGCGTGGCAAATCCATACCCACTGCCGTTCGAAGCTGGCCCTGCCGGGGGTGATGTCCCACCGGTGCACCGGGTCCATCACGACCAGCGCGCCGAACAGCCCGAGTGTCCGCTCCACCGGCGCGTTGGTCGGATCCGTGAAGATGTACGTGCCGGCCGGCGGGCAGGGCAGCTCCAGCAGGGCGCTCGCCCCCGGCGCAATCGGGCCGGTGCCGACGTCCGCGTGGCCTGGTCCGACGTCGTGCAGCAGGAACTCGTGGTGCTTGGCCAGCCGGTTGTGCACCCGGAAGCGCAGCGCCGAGCCGACCTCGGCAATGATGGTGCGCGCCGGGAAGTAGCTGGCCCAGTGGTTGCGCCGGATGAAGTACTGCCCGGGGTTCGCCGGATCGGGACCGTACGGCAGCGGTGTGCCGCGGGGCGGCAGCGCGGCCCCCAGCGGATATGTCCGCGATTCCACCACCCGCCCGTCCGCGGTGAACACCTTGGGCACCACGGCCAGGCTGGGCGACGCGTCGCGCAGCCCGGTGGGCCGGTCGCCGAAACCGCGGTGGTAGACCAGCGAGTCATCCACCATCTTCAGGTAGCCCTCGTTGATGTACAGGTCCAGCACGCCCGGAATGGGAACGACGGCGGTGGGCCGGGTCCCGGTGGAAGCGGCGGACCGGGCGGGGCTCCTTAGTCCAGCCGCCGTCGCCTGGGCCGGTGCCGCACCGCCCAGTCCGCCCAGGGCCAGCGCGCCGAGTCCGGCTGCGGCCCCGTATTTGAGGAAGTTCCAGCGCCCCACACCGGCTGTTTCCGTGGCGCCGTGGTCCGTTTCGACACCTGCTGCCCCCGCCCCGCCCGCGGAGCCGTCCGGCTCCGGAACTTGTTCAGTCATGATGGCCGCCTTCGTCCAGCCAGCCGGGTCTCAGCGCCACCCGGGGCATTTGGAGTTCCAGCGGCGCGGCGTGCAGCCACGGATCGGTGAACTCCGCGGAGAAGTTCTGCGCATCCGCCGGCACCAGGAAGCTGATCCAGAAGCGCTCGGTACTCCGGGGCGCCAACGTTGCGGCGTCCCCCGAGTCCCGATTGGTCACCGTCGGCCCGCCGTGGCCCACCTTCAGCCGCAGCTGTCCGGGGGCGAACAGCAGGTGGCCGTCCGAATTGTTCTGCACCTCCAGCTCCACCAGCAAGTGGTCGCCCCAGGTCATGTTCGCCGGCTGCGGCGCCGCCGCCACGATCGCTCCGTGTCCCGCGTGCCCGGACCCACCGGGCGCCGCGTCGGCCGCTGCCGGCCCCGACGCAGCGGAGGATTCCGCGCCCGGGGCGGGAACACCGCCGTCGTACGCCAACCGATGCTGGCGCTCCGCGGACACCAACCGCACGCTCCCGAAGGACGTTTCCACGCCGCCCGGCCCCGTGCCGCCCGCCCGCTGGTGGCTGGCCGTCAACAGTCCGGCGCCACCCACCACGCCGGCCACGCCGGCTCCAACCAGAACTCCAAAGACACGTCGCGAGAGACCGGACGGCAGGCTCGCGCCACCTTCCGCCCCCGTCACGACCGCGCTCTCCCCATGCAGCGTTGTCATTGCGGTACCGCTTCCACTCCCCAATGGATCTAACGAACACATCCTCGCCGCCCGGACTTGGGAAAAACTGGAGGGTGCCAGAGGTCCCGGCGGGCGGCCATACTGGGATCATGACCCTCACCGCCGGTGCCCCCGCCCGCCCCGAGCAGCCACCCATCGGGCTGCTGCTGGACGTCGACGGCCCGGTCTCCTCGCCGGTGACCCGCACGGTGCCGCCGGAGATCATCCACTCGCTGCTGGTGATGGCCAAGCGGGGCTGGCCGATCGTGTTCAACACCGGGCGCTCCGACCACTTCATCCGCGAGCAGGTGATGGAGCCGATGCTGGCCGCCGGGATGCCGGCAGGGGTGCGCTGCTACGCGGTCTGCGAGAAGGGCGCCGTCTGGTTCAGCTTCACCGCGGACGGCCCCAGCACCATCCATGTGGACCACTCGCTTGCCCCGCCGCAGGAGTTCGCCGCCGAGGTGCGCAAGCTGGTCAGCTCGGGCTACTCCAGCTACATGTTCTTCGACGAAACCAAGAAGGCCATGGTGTCCGTCGAGCAGGTGGTGGGCACCGAGAACCGGGAGTACCGCCGGGTGCAGGAAAAGTTCGACGCCGAGGTGCTGGCTTTGATGGCCCGGTTCAACATGGGTGCCACCCGGCTGGATCAGCACCTACCGGATAGCGACGATCGGATTGACTACCGGGTGGATCCGAACATCATCGCCACGGATATTGAATCGGTGCAGCTGGGCAAGGACCTGGGCGCGCAGCGGGCGCTGGAGATGCTGGCCGCCGACGGCGTGGTGCCGCACGCCTGGCGGACCATGGGCGATTCGCGCACGGACTACGCCATGTCCGACCTGCTGCACCACAACGGCCATGCCGTGCTGCACGTGGATGTGCGGCCGGCCGAGGGCGTGCCGCAGAAGCCGTATCCGGTGCTGACCGCGGCCCACCTGGGCTTCCCGACGGCCGTCCATGAGGTGGCCGGCGCGGCGTTCCTGCGGACGTGGGCGGCGATCGCGCAGACGCTGTAGGCCGGGGCTGCGGGCTGGGGCTGCCTGGACAAGGGCGCGGCTGCCTGATCTGTCCCGGGCCGGCGCACAGGAGCACCGCAGCGTGCCGTGCCGTGCCGGGGCGTATTGCACGCCTGATTTCCCCGCACGTCAAGCATTCCTTTGCCGGCGCAGCAAATCGTAACGTCCGTAACAATTGACAGCGGAGCCGGTGCTAGCCTGCCAGCATGAACGCTTTTCAGGGAACCATTCCTGTCCTCGACATGAGCACCGCCCGGCTGGCGGACGGCAGCTTCAATCCGGACTTCATCGACCAGCTGCGCGACGCAGCGCACCGCGTCGGTTTCTTCCAGATCGTCGGCTACGGCGCGGCCGACGGCCAGGTGGCCGAGCTCTTCGATGCGATCAAGCGCTTCTTCGAGCTGCCGCTGGACGAACGGCTCAAGCTGGACAACCGGAATTCCCCGCACTTCCGCGGCTACACCCGGATGGGTACCGAGCGGACCCAGGGCCGGGCCGATGCCCGCGAGCAGCTGGACTACTCGCCGGAGAGCGAGCCGGTGGCCGACTACCCGGACGACCAGAAGTACTGGCTGCTGCGCGGCCCGAACCAGTGGCCGGACGCAGTGCAGCCGGACCTGCGGGAGAAGGCAATGGCCTGGGCCGAGCTGATGTCCTCGGTGGGCCACGACTTGCTGGCCGCCATCGGCGTCGGGCTGGGCCTGCCGGAGGACTACTTCGACGAGCCGTTCGCCGACACCCCGCACTGGATGGGCAAGCTGGTGCACTACGTGGGCGGCGTCGTGGAGGAGGCCGGCGACCAGGGCGTGGGCGTCCACGCCGACTACGGTTTCGTCACCCTGCTGCTGCAGGACATGATCGGCGGGCTGGAGGTCCGGCCGCCGGAGTCCGAGGCATGGCTGCCGGTGGAGCCGATCGAGGGCGCCCTGGTGGTGAACCTGGGCGAAATGCTGGAGGTCGCCACCGACGGCTACATCACCGCCACCATCCACCGCGTGCAGGCTCCGCCGCCCGGCGTGGACCGCTACTCGGTGCCGTTCTTCTGGTCGCCGCGCCTGGACGCCGTGATCGATCCGGTCCCGCTGCCGGACGAGCTCAAGGCCGAGTCCCGCGGACGCACCGACGACCCGACCAACCCGATGCTCTCCAGCTTCGGCGCCAACATGCTCAAGGGCCGGCTGCGCGCCCACCCGGACGTGACCGAGAAGTACTACCCGGAACTGCTCGCCAAGAAGTAGCAGCGCCCGACCGCCGGCGGTCGACCGCCGGTGGTCGACCAAGTGAGCGCCAGCGAACGCGTGGAGACCGGTCGCTATTCGACCTCGCGGTGGTCGACCAAGTGAGGGCCAGCGAACGCGTGGAGACCGGTCGGTAGTCGACCTCCGGTGGTCGACCAAGTGAGCGCCAGCGAACGCGTGGAGACCGGTTTCCCCCGTACACAACCTCCGTCCGCTCGCCCATAATGGCTGTGTGGGCAACATCCTGATCCTCTGGCGCGATGAGCTGCGCGGCACGTTTTCCGGACAAAGCGACACCGTCCCGCAATGGGAACTCGAGCTGGAAAACGGCGACGACGCCGGCTACTTCGCGCCCGATTCCGCGGTATGGACGGTCCACCGCTCAATGACCACATTGGTGGCGGGCATCCGTTCCCTGCTCGTCCAGACGCTGCACCCCGGGGCGCTGGCCGGGGTTGACGACTTCTCCGCCTATCGCGCCGCTCCGCTGGCCCGGCTGGCCAACACCATCCGGTGGATCTTCACCGTGACCTACGGCGACACTGCCGCGGCCAAGTCTGCCTGCGATTTGGTGTTGCACCTGCACGAACGCGTCCGCGGCAACTACACCGACTCGGCCGGCGAGCAGCAGTCGTATTATGCCAACGATCCGCATCTGCTGCGCTGGGTGCATCTGACCTTTACCGATGCTTTTGTCACTTCTTATCTCACCTACGGCAGGCGGCTGTCCGGCGGCCCCGACCAATATGTGGCCGAATGGGCAAAAGCCGGCGAGCTGATGCAGGTCACCGATCCGCCCCGCACCTTCGCCGAACTACGCCGCCAACTGGACAGCTACCGGCCGGAACTCACAGCCTCGGCCGCCATGCAAGAAACTGTAGAGTTCGTCCGCCACCCGCCGCTGCCCCGCTCCCAACGGCTGGGCTACAGCGTCCTGTTCGCCGCCGCCGTCGAGACCCTACCTGAGGATCAGCGCCGCCTGCTGGGCCTGCGGCCGCGCACTCCGCTGCCGCTGCGGATCCTGATCAAGCCCGCCACCTGGCTGGTGCTCGGCGTCGTCCGGCTGGGCCTGAGCAAGACCGGCCCCAGCGAATCTGCTGCCCGCCGTCGGCTCGCACGGCTCCGCCAACAGGTCTGACGACGACGAGGCGTCCGCGCCCGTGCCGGTGCTCCTGCTCCTGCTGTCCACGTTTTGGCGGCCGCTTATACAAACCCGCAGGTCAGGGCCTTTTGGTTCCGCAAAACCTGGACAGTTATCGCTGAACGTGGACAGTTAAGACGGAACCTGGGCGGCGAAACCTGGGCGACCGTAGCCGGAGCTCGGCGGACCTCGGCGGACCTCGGCGGACGCGGGGCGACACCGACCACCTGTCCGGCGCCGAGCACCGTCGTCGCCGTCGTCGTCGTCGTCGTTAAAGGAAAACAGCGGCCCCGGTCTGCAATGCAGATCGGGGCCGCTGTTCGTAGCGGAGGATGGGGGATTTGAACCCCCGAGGGCGTGAACCCAACACGCGTTCCAGGCGTGCGCCATAGGCCGCTAGGCGAATCCTCCAGATGTTTGCTCACAAGAGCAGATACCAGAGTACCCGAAACCGGT